>PLMX01000037.1 GCA_003142635.1 Syntrophaceae bacterium
ACAAGGCCCTGGCCCCTTGCACCGAAAGCGATTGCCAGATCACCGTTAAGCATAAGCGCTTTGGCCGGTATTCCCAAAGCATCGGCAAGGTCGAGCAATCCATCATAGGCGTGGTTCATTACCTCTTGCCGTTCGGCCTGGTTATTCCAATTTCCAAACTCGATCCCCCGTGGAGCGAAAGTCTCCGCGAACATTTCCGGCGTGGCATCAGTCTTTCGTCTCTCTGCACCTTCACGCTTGGCAATTTCCGGTACGGGAAGAATTTCTTCCCCAAATGATGTTTTGATATTGAGGATGTCTTCTGCATGTTGCGCCATGTACTTCATGGCCTCTTCGCGGGAAGGGAAATCCTGATTGACAACTTTCAAGCGTTTATGCTCTCCGGTCTTCTTATAGATGGAATAGGTTCCGTCTTTATTCTGGTAGGCGTTGTGCTGTTTTGCGACGGCAAAGAGGGGGATTGCGGCCTCTGCTTCTTCCTGAGAGGCAAATACCTGGCCTGTGCGTCTCGTAACCATCCCGGCTTTTGCGGCCTTGGCATCGGCAAGCGTCCACCCAGTTCCGTCTATTTTTTCAAGTGCGACAAACTGTTTCTTCCATACGGGATCGCTGTCTTTAGGCTTGGCCGTTTTAGACATCGTGTATCCGCGCTCAGCAAGGTCTTTTCTGGCGCCGCCGATTTTTTCTCCGAAGTCCTGGATTCCTTCTGCCTTTTCCGTCCCCGGTATCTCTGCGGTCTTCGTCAGCGATTTTTCCGGCAATTTCCCGCCACCCTCGCCACCTGGGGTTTCCACAAGATTGAGGATGTTGTCTACACCGGGAAGTGCTGCGGTTTCAAATTCACCTTTGGGGGTAGGTTTACTCGATAATGGTTTCAATTCCGACTTGGGTGTAAGTTCAGGTATTGCCGTTTCTGGTGGGATACCAGCATATCCTTTTTCCGTGAAGGAATAGGTGGGAAATTTGCCGCCTATCTCGTTTCCGGCAATAATAACTTCGTGACTATATTCCTTAAAATGTGAATCGGGATGTTCCCACCAGTAAGTTTCGCCTACTTCATATTTGCCAGTACCCACTTTCTGTTTTGCAAGAACATCTTCAAAGTTTAGATGCTCGCCTTTGGTGGCAGTTGCTTTTGTGGCTTTTACTTCTTCGGCGGGTGCTTCTACCGGGATGGGTTCTCCTTTTAACCGTGCCACCAGTTCCGGGTCAACGTACCACTTATCCCACCGGGCAATCTCGCCCTGAATTTTGTTCCGGGCTTCCGTGAGTTGAGTTTTATTCGTGGGGTCAATAATGCCGTATTCTTTCGCGGCCNNACTTCACCTTTAATGGCTGAATTGATGATCCTGGAATTTTTCTGGAGTTCACCGACGATTTTTGTAACCTTCTTGGCCTGTTCCTCCGCTGTGCGGATCGCGGTATCGTCAAAGCCAAACATATCGCCCTGCTCCGCTTGTTTGGCAGGCTTGAAATTAGACAGGGCTTTGATAAAGTTATCCAGTTCTGTGGGTGTGGTGCGTGGGTTTTTGGCGGCAAGGGTTCTCCCGGCAAGTTGAAGCGTCTCGTTTCCGGGTGCGGCCTTAGCTATAGCGGCGGCTTGTTTGAATCCAAGGTCTCGTTGTCGGAAGAAGGCATCGAAGGTCTGATCCGTGGCAGATTTTGCCAGTATCCAGGCGGATTTGACTCGCTCTGTGCGAAGAACTCCTCGACTGTTGGCCTCTTCTTCGGTGATTTTGGCGTTTCGGAAGTAGTTGGCATAGTCATATTCGCTCCCTTGATTATCGAGTATATTCTGTTCCGCATCGAAAGTCAATGCATCTTTTGCAGTGAATCCATCCGATTCCTTGAGAATTTGAGACGGGATGGTTTTCTCTCCTAGGCGCTTTGCGAGGTCAAACCGGTGCCGTCCAGTGATAACCTCAAGATCGCCATTCGTCCGTTCCCATAGAACAATAGCGTTCAGGGGTGTCCTATTGTACTTTTCCCCTTTAAGCTCCCGTCCCGGAACAATACCCTTTTCGTTTGCCTCCTCTTTGAACTGAGGGACATCTTTGGAAATCTTTATCTGAGCAAGGGGAACCTCTGTGACGGGAGGGCTTTCCATCTGTTTGGCTCCCGACGTTGCCCCAGGTTCAGCGGTCTCGCCCTTATACACGTCCCTAAGCTGATCGAGAGTTAAAAGCTCCTTATGGCCATCAATGACAAACCTCAGTCTGCTCACGTCAGTCCCAGCCTTCATCAAGACTTCGTTGAGCTGCTCCCCCTTTCCCTCGACGGCATCTTTCGGAAAAATAATTGCAGCGGATATTTTGTTATTGGGGCCGTAGGCTACAATCGGCGTATCCTTGCTCATAGTCTGGGCAGAAATACCAGGGCGGCCCTCAAAATCCTCGCCGACAAACAGTTTGCCGGTCTTGAGAATGCCGCGCAGCTCATCGATGGAAGTTAAGCGTACAGGTGCGCCGTCCTCAATTTCGCCGGATCCATATTTTTCCGTGAGCGTATCTTTTGTAGCGACCTTAATCTTTACCGCCGCACCTTGTGAAATTGTAACGGGCTTCTGTAGGGCCGCTTGAAGCTTCGGGTGTATCTCGCCCTCTTTGGCCTTCAGGATTGCCCCGGGTTCAATTTCACCCAGAGCCTTTGTCCCACCCTTCGTTTCTGGAGAAATCCCAGCTGCGGCCTTTACCTGCCGTTCAACGCCCGCTTCCGTGCCCTTCCCCACCAGTTCAAACCCCTGTCCGGCAGGCAGCATTCTTGGCTCTTCTATTCTTTCCCGGCCTTCGAGCCTTTTTGTCACTGTAGATTCTACATCAACGGGGGCTTCTTCGGCTGCTGGTTTCGATATAACCGGGCGCAAGACTTCGGGGCCATAAGGTTCACCGACTGTCACGCCTGTTGTGTCATCAATGCCAGTACGAGTAAAATCCTGCCATGCAATCTGAGGCAGTTTGATTCCAAGTGCTTCATTGATCCTATTCTTTGCTTTTTCAGCAAGAATGTCATTCAGGCCATTCCGTATTTGCGGGTATCTTTCCTTGAATCGGTCAATGTCTTCCTCGTCAAAGATGCCCGTTGCATGGGCTTGTCTTACGGCAGTGAGGGCATCGTCAAAACCATAGGGCTTATCGTCCAGTTTTCCTTCTCTGAGGCCCAGGTCTATGCCTCTGGAGATATCCCCGCCCAGCCTTACTCTCGCAACATAGGCTGCTGCCTCCGGGCTTAACTTACTCCTCACTTCTTCCGGAGTGTTTGCGAACGCATCGCGTAGGGCGATGTTCATTCCATGCGCACCAGCACCAACTCCGAGGCCGGTGATGATATTCCTTACTCGCTCGTGCCAGTCTTTCGCCGGTTCGATTGCACCAGCACCGCCCATGAGAGCCGCGCTGGTGACATAACCAAGATGCTGCGGAATTTTCTGCTCTTCGGGTGTCAATGCTTCCTTGTTCCTGATCTTCTCCAGGACCTTGCCAACGGTCTCAGGCATGAGTTTGCCGAGACCCCTTTCAATGAGACCGCCTCCGCCTCCGAAGGCTGCAAACACGGCGGCGTCTCTCGCGGCATTACTAATCCTGTCTTCTCCTTCTTCCGGCTTACGGACGCCGCCATAAAAACCACCAAGCGTTGCGCCCCTGGTGACAGCACCTAATACAGTTGCCGCAGGTCCAAGCAATTTCGCCGGGCCTGCAAGGCCGACGCCCATTCCGGCGAGTTCCGCTGCGCCCTTGGCTACCTTGTGAACCATCCCTGCGTCTTCTGGCGTCTTGACCTCCGGGACATACCCAAAGGTTGCGCCATGCACAAAAGCGGTTGGAATATCTTCGAAACCTGCAGGAGCTACACGAGAGACTGCTCTCTTTAGCCTTTCAGTAAAGGGCGGGGGATTGCGGCGGTCGCTATCTTCCTGGATGACTGATTCAATTCCGTGCAGTTTCTTCCAGGAATTAAAGTCCGGTGCTTCTTCGGGATAGTGGCGGGCGTAGACGTCCTTGGCTACTTCGTCGAGCGGAGCATCCCCATAGTACGCTTTCGTCTTGTTATAATATCCGAGAATGTCAAAAGCCATTGCCTTGCCTTTTTATCGTCAGAATCCGACGTACCCTATGGCAGTGAGCCGTTGCTGTGCTTTTCCTTCGTCTTCAAGCTTCTTTTTCTTCCTTGCCGCTACTTCAGAACGCATATCCATACTGTTTCCGCCCGTTGTAGTTAAAATATCATCGGCAGTCAGTGGAGTTGACACCCCTTGGGGGAACAAGCTCCGCCTTGCAGTTGATCCAGGAACATTCACCCCAGAAGTGCTCATGCTAGGCCCGCCAAGCGAGGGAGCGGGTAGACCGGGAGCTGGGCGAAACGTATCTGCAATGTCTTTCCCCGGAGCAACGGCGGGTGCATGCACTTCCTTTATTCTCCTTACTGTCTCCGGCCAATTTTTGCTCATCACCACCGACGGGTCGTTCTTAATTATGTCACCTATAAGAATTGTCGCCGGATCCTTTCCTAACCCCTTCTGCTCTGAAGACATCGCAGAAATATCTCTCCAGGCTGCCGTTTCGCCTTCCTTGGGTATGTTAGCCAATTTCTGTTTCTCTAATTCAGTGGTAGATTTTTGACCTTCAATTCGTTCCAGGGTACCAGAAGCTATATTTTGCCTGGCAGTCGCGCCGGTCTCTTGAATGTTCGCGACGTTTTCAGCGCCGCCGGTTTTCATTCTTTCACCAGCCAAAACAATATCACCGCCCGCCCGCTGTTTCTGCAATTCAAACTGTCGCTTTTTCCATTCATCTATGTCTGCTTCTTTCTTTCTTCTCTGATAGAGATAGCTGTCCGGATCCGTAGACCCCTTCGCCATCGTCAAAACCTCATCGATCAATCTCTGCAAATTCCCACTTGTGTCCCAAGATACGCTTCTAGCCATGGTGTCCCCCTTTACTCGGTCTCTTTATAAAAACTTATAGGAACAATGATATAATTACTTTTTTCAGTTTGCTCATCAGCCTTTATGAATGTGTTTTGAATGAGCCAATTGAAAGATTTTTCCGCCGACACGCCGATGGTATCCAGCTTGACTACTGCGACTCTGTCTCCTACGCTGTACAATAAAAAATCAGACCCCTCTAGCGTCACCTCACAACCTTGAATTTTGATATCGTACTGATTGCCCGGTTTCCCATCATCCCGATCTGCCTCTAGTGTTACATCGGTAATAATGCCGGTGGTCACATTGTAGGCATCAACCCAGTTGCCTGCATATAGAAATGGGTTAGACTCCTGGAACCACCACAGGTGTGGAGGAAGCGCGACGGGCCTGCACAGAATGCCGATGAATTCTCCCGGCACGGGGAATTTATCGGCATTGTTGATCCAGTATCTCATCCATTTTTTCGGCTTGACGTCTTCCCCATAGCCGCAGGCGCACATGTCGGTAGAAAATAGCTCTACGTCTTCATCTGCCAGCCTGTACCCGCTTTCCATCAGGTGATCGCCGAAACAATAATTTCTGCCTGCCAATGATGGGTCAGGAAACAGCGAGGGTGAATCTGTCGCTATCGCGTCGGTGTTATCCAGGGGCATTGGGTCTTTAATGGAGCCGCCCAATAACTGGGATCCCTGCAAATCGCTTTGCTGCAGCACCGAAATAACTTCCATTATTCCAACTTGACCAATTGGAAACGTGATGTAACCTACATAGCCATTAGGGTCTTGTCCTTTCGGTCCAGGTGATCCCCATTGCGCACCGAGGCCGGTCTGCCAAAGTTCAAATGCCAAAAGGTTGATCCAGTAAATACCCTTGTTCTGCCACACGGGGCGCATATCATAAAATACATTTTCCGGATTTTGGGCATCCACAAGCTGAGCCAGGGCCCTCATGGTCTTTAACGGTTTTAGGCCATTGAGCATGCTGAGAAAGTCCAGCTGGCCTGTAATGTAGTCGGTGTAATCATAAGTGTCGCCGTTTATCGCCGGATCGCTATACGCATAATATTTTTGCATGAAATTCATGTTCGTCCATAGATACCATAGGTCATAGGCTTGTGGCGCCGCTGAATATAATCTGCTTTTGGATATGGCAAGATCTCCGGGTTCGCAGGTGCGGATAAAATCAGCCACCTGCTTAAATGCCTGCTCTGAGACAAAGCCCGTAGGCGTTCCGCCCTTCATGCTTGCCAGAAGCTGTCCGAGATCCATNNGTTCCGATCGTATGGACTAGGGAGGTAGAGACATTCGCTGTGACCAGAACTTGTTCTGCGGCTATCGCAGCGTTTACTTTATCCTCCAAATCTGAAACTGACTCCGTCATGACCTGTACTTTCAATTTATCAATTGCTACCTGGTTAAAAGAATCCAGCCCTGCAAGGGCGATCGCCTGCTGGCCCTCCGCGAGCCGATAATTTATTGATTGTTCTTTNNAGTTTGTTTTGATAATCCGTGTCTGCCTGCGCCGGCTGGGTTGCTTCTGCGAATGTCAGCTCCCGATCAACTTCAAGTGATTTCTCCTGCGCCAAACTAACCCTGGCTGCTGCAATCGGCAGTTCGGCCTCGGCGATAGCGGTCTGTGCTTCGGCCACCACAAGATCATTCGCCAGCAGCCCTATGTCGGCTATGTTTTTATTTGTGTTCGCAATCTCCTGGAGCGTTCTCGCTCTTTGCACATCAACGTCTACGAGCCGGACCCCCGCTTCCACTGTATCAATCTGGATTTTCAAAATTTCATTAATCGCATTCAATATCTTAATGTCCACTTCGGCAGCCTGAATATTCTTCTCGGCTATTTCAACGTCAACCTCGCTGAGGTTATAGCCCTCTGTCATTATGTATGCCTGCAGCTCAAGAATCTTGTTTTGCGTTTTTACGGTCTCGATAAGCACCTTCTCGTTTAGGGTGTCCAGCGCCGCCTGGTCTGCAGCAAGGGCCGCAATCTTGGCCGTCATCAAATCATCTTCCGTCTGGATCTCGATGCCCTTTGTTACCATCTTCTGATCGTGAATTGCCTTCTCGATAGTAGCCAAATATCTCTTGGAAACTATATCGGCAACCGTCACTTGCTGCTCCGTCGACAGTTCGGCCATTTTGGTGTTATAATCGTTCAGCATGTTCTCGAGATCAACGGTTTCAACCTCGGTGAGATACTGCTGGCCATCCACATACACTGAAGAATAGAGTCCGTAGATTACGATGCGATCAGCTGTCTGGTCTTCGTCAAATGGGAATGAGTACAAAAAGGGGCTCCACAAAATAAGCTCCCTGATCGTTTCTCTATTGAAGGCATCTATCGACATAAGTTACCCCTATTTAAGTAAGTGCTCCAGTAAAGCTGTAATTTTGGGCGCAGCATCCAGCGCAGCCTTGTCGTGTATTTCCCTAATCGCTAATTGGGTCTTGTCGTACTCTTCTCTTTCCTCTTGAGTTGTTATTGTCCCCATGCTGGTCAGCTTGGTCGCTAGTTCTGATTTATGAACAGCGAGCCTATCGGCCAGTATGTTTGTTTCGGCGCTCCCCTCTTCCGCGAATACCGTTTCAAATTCCGCCATCTCATCAAGATGGTATGTGGTGTCCAGGGAGACGCTTGTGGTGATGAGGGACTCTTCGTTTGTAAATTGAATTACCTGTAGGGCTCTCTTCGCATCCATCAGGGTAAGCTGCTTTGCCTCTGTGTCGATTTCGACCGTGAGCTCTTGCACCTGATAGGTCGCCTTCTGTATCGCGATATTGGCCTGTTTTACTTTCTCCGCCGAGATCAGCGTGATGTCCGGGATCTCAATATTTAAAATGTCGTTTGTATATGTGTTGGTAAGCGCCGACAACTGGGCGAGGATGGGAACCAGGGTCTCCTTTTTGGCCATGAGCGCTTGCTCGGCTGCCATATATGTTGAATATTCAGCCGCCTTCAATTGCTCTTCTGCCAGCAGGGATTGCTCCTTGGCTACGATCTCCTGGAGAATCGGGATAATCTCAAGTTTCTTTTGAGCTACCAGCATCTTGGCCTGGACCAGTTGGGTTTCATATGGAGAGGTCTCGCCTTCGAGATCGACCAATGCTTTCCTGTCGGTTTCCGTCTCCAGATCAAGGGCCAATTTGCTGGACATTAAGATCAGCTCTCTTCGATGCACTTCGTCCGCCAAGAGGTTAAGGGTGTTCTCGTCGGTCATCATGCCTTGCTGCATGACGGCATATTCCGCGGCCCACGCCGCCTCCAGTGCCTGCTTCTGCAGCTGCCAGGCCATGACTGCGTTTCGGTAGGTCAGGTTATAATCGATGCCCATCTGCTTCAGTTCTCGATCGATCGTCTCTTCTAAAATCTTATAATTGACTTCCGCCAGTCCCAGTTTTGTGCCCAGTTCAAGATCGTTCTCCNNCGCGTATCCTGGAAGCGCGAGAAATCCCCGTCCGGCGATCTCATCAAGAAGCTTGTTGTGCTCTGCGAGGTATTTTGCCACGACTGGAGTTTTCTCTTTTCTCCATCGCGCTTCTTCTCTTAATATGTCGGTAATGACTGCCATGGTTTTATCTCACTTGGTCAGAATCACGGGTATCAACTTTATATGATCGAGCGTGGAGAAATCCACCACTGTCAACTTCCACTTTTTCCCTTTTAATTCGGATGAGGCCACAACTTTGCCCTGCACGTCTATGCTGTAGGCCTCTCGTTGGCCGGTCTCATTTTCAAAAATCATCATCGGGGCATCTCCTGACAGGCTGAGATAGCCCCTCCTAAACCGCTTCTGGTGCGGCATGGAAAAGTCCGTCGCACTTAAAATAACACCAGTATGAATGTTGCTGCCGGCGTCTGTCGTCCCTGTAAGTTCATATATGCCGTCGTCATTGGCCCCAAACACTCGATCCTGGTAGACTGCATAAGAATTAAAATCAAAACCGGAATACATTGACGGGTAGAATTTGGGCGTGTTTAGGGCGTAACATTCCCAGACGTCGCCTGCGATATCGACGGACACGTCCAAATTCAACAAATCATAAAGGGTAGAATAGAGCCGCCCGCTGGAGCTAACGGTCTCGACAAAGGTAATGGGATCGCTCACAGCTAAGGCAATGGCCCTGAGCACGGTTGCGGCATCCGTGATGCCAAGACTCTCCGCGATGGCATTAAGATATATACATGTGCCCACACCAACGTCAGCGATGCCAAGCGCCTCCGATAGGGACTCCGGATAGGCACCGAGCAGGCTCTCATCCAATTCCAATAACTCAGAGACCGCTATGTGAAGAGAACTTATTACGCTGGCCAGGTCCGCGAAACCCAGCTCCTCCAGAATGTAGACGAGCATGCTGCCGATAACGGTATCGGCGATCCCCAGCCCGTCGCTGGCCGTGGCCGAATACAACTGCCCAGGCGTTAAAGTTTCCCAGGCCTCGAATCCGTCTGTGATGATCTCCCGGCCCACCCAGTTCGTAGCGTACGCATCTATAAGCGTCAGCCAGTCATCAACAAAGAGACCCCAAATATTAGACGCGGCGTCAGCGATGCCGATGCCCTCGCTTATCGCCACGAGGAATGCTAGCGCTGTATTGTCGTATGCAAAAAAGGACTCAGCAACCGTCACACCCAACCCCAGGTTAAAGGATTCGGCGAGCGCGAGATATTCGTCCAGTGTGTCATTGTAGGTCCTTGGATAAATGAGGTCCGGCGCAATGGCGGTGTCAGCATCCGTCAGTGATCCATACTGTATAGCCGTGAGATTCAGGCCGAGCAGTGTTGGAATGACACCGGTGTCCGTATCCGAGAGCGTTGGAATAACTTTCGTCTCGGGGGCTGGAGGAGCCCATTCAAGGTAGAGACTGGCAACGTAACCATTGCCCGTGTCATAGTCCATACACCTGGTTGCGCCCTCGTCCGAACCATTGTCTTTAAGAAGGAGCAGAATGGAATTCCCGCTTGCCCAACTGCCGCGGGACACGATCTCCTGGATGACTGCCGCCAGGTCTGGCGCTGTATACTGTACATGATCAGTCCATACATCTGGAGTCCAGTCAGCATAAGCGCCGGTCGGTGTCAGACCGTCCGCACCGGAGGCGCTGGATGGAGCATCGGGGTTGTCCTCGGCATCGGCTGTAATCCTTGCCCTGGCTGTCGTGCCACCACTGCCTGTGTACGCATAGATCTTCAGTGTGGCCTGACTAATAATCTGGCCAGTCGGCACAGTCACATTGACAAAGCGGAGAAAGCCCTTGTAGACCGCACTAGCGCCCGTCGGAAAGCCGAATTCACAGTAGTCATTGAAGAATTCGCCGAACTTTCCGTATGGATATCGCCATCGTCCTATATCTGTGCCGGCCCCAAGATAAAAAGTTCCGCTACCCATTAAAAGTGCCGTCCTTCGCAATCATAGTTCCGACAGACGTCGGGTTTGATTTCATGTATGGAGCATGCCTTCAATTCAGGAATGAAAAACAGGCAGAGACCGCGCCACTTGATCTGGCCGTTCTCCACCTTATCCAAAAGGTCTGATCTATTTATCCATCGCCTCATGTCCGCCTCAGAAACAGGAATAGCTCCACCTGTTACCACACAACAATTTCCGCAACGATCACAACTCATGAGAAGGTGATAATCCCGCTGCCGCTCCACTGCACAGTAAAATCCCCACCTGTCATCGTGATATTTGCCGGAGTCGAATCAAATAAGATATATGCGATTAATGGTTTTATGATTGTAAGATATGTATCGTTAAGATACAAAACTCCATATCTAAAAACCTTTGTTAATCCAGTCCATACAACATCACTCGCATCAAATCTTGTCGCATTTACAGATAATCCAGCGACTACAGCTCCATTTGTAGTATAACCAGCCCCATTAGTTACCTCATTATACGCTGGATCAGCTGAATCATTAGTACCTGGACTCCATATCGTATGCGTGATTGATGGTGTATAACCAGATGTAACTAATGCCAACATTACCTTTCCAGTATCAGTCAACGTAATTTCTCCAGAATGGACATACTGAAGATAACTGGTATATTTTGTAATTTGAACAGCCATAACAACCTCCTATCTGTATAAACCTATTGAGATATATCCTTTATTGATTACATTATTTGCAATACTATTTAATCCATAAGCTAATTGTACAGCGCTAACGAGTTCTGATTCCAAAGTACTATTACGTCCAGCCGCCACCCAATTATATCCTTTAGAACCTTCCTGACAAAAAAGAGCTTGAGCTTGAACATGAACTTGTCGAGCTGAAAAGGTATAAGTATATTGTGCACCTAAATAAGGATCATAAGTAGTCACTACTTCTACAGAACAAAATTGAATCATATAACAATCAACAATAATCTTTTCATCAAATAAACCCCAAAGTGAAGATCCATAATATTCTTTATCAAATGGATAATATCCCCAAGCGCTCCAATCTGGAATATATGTTTCATCACCAGCATTTATTCCACCATATCCTCCATTTGCTGTTCCATGACCAGAAAATCCTGATAACAAACCCAAAGGTCCATAAAACACAAATTCAGTATCAGTTGATTGACTCCAAACAGATGTATCCATATTTGTAGATAAAGTTTTATCCCAAGTCCAATGTAATCTATATCCTGCAACAGATATAGGACTATCTGGAATATTAACCGGACAAGTCATAGATGCTGGAGACAAAGGTTGAACTCCACCAATATATCCACGAGTCCATTTTTTAGAATTAAAATCCCAATGCCAAACATCTATCCTATTTGATCCAACATTTGATTCAACAAAAGTCCAAATATCTGTCAATCCAGGAGTTATTCCAGGACATGTCGCAGCCTGTGATCCATTATCAGTTGTAGGTTCCATAAATCCACAATCGGTTAAGGTCCCAAACATCTGTGAACCAAAAGATTTTTTTGTATTTAACCAAGCTGTAAATGCAGGATCGTCATAATCTGTAGATAGGAATTTAAATGCTTGTTTTGCAATATCCCAAACAACTATAGATTTCTTTGCCTTACCCTCAAGATACACAAAAAATACCGCAAATCCACCGCATGGTTTAACTCCAGCTACATGGCCTATTACATACGTTTTACTGCCATCCAATTTCCTCAGCACAATAACCTCGTCGTCTGGACTAAATCCTCCTGCCCCACCTGTAATCGCACCGTTGGCACGCAACGCAGAATCCGGCTGTCAGTGATAAAAAATGAGGGCAGTAGTGCTGGAACCGTCGACGGTGACAACACAGGTGTCGTCAGCTCCATTGACGGATACAATAGTGCCTTGGCGATATTCGTAATTAAGAACATCGCCAATGTCTTTGAAGTCAATTGTCGGCATCTCGCACCTTAGCCGGTGGTGCAAGTAATCGCGTATGTCACCGAGAGCACGTCTGCCGTGGTAACCGCTCGCGCCGTCCCAAACCTTTTGGCGCACATCAGCTTACCGTTTACGGCTGTTTTGTCTGCCACATTGCTGAGGAACGCCCCGTAAATAGTCACGCTTATCGGGACGATAGTGAAGACCGCGGGCGCGCCACTATTTGTGCAGGTGACCGTCGAGGTAGACGCAGCGGTGTACTGCGGCTTGTTTGTCGCCGGCGTGTAATCTGCATCCTGGCTCTCACCGTATGATCCACCAGCGCCCAGGGCCGTCGCGGCAGTATCTCCCACGGCCGGGTATGCGCTGGTATGGAAGATCCCGACATAGAATCCCAGTGCCGCTGCCTTTCCTGTCGAATAAAACATGACGTTTAACAAATACGCCAGGCCTTCAGTTGTGAAGGTATTCTTCCCGGTCTGCGTGTGGATCAGGTGGCCTTTGCGAAAATGATCACATGTAACCTCGCCATGGAAGGCTAAGGCCGATTCTTGCCAATGCTTCAGGGCATAACGAAAATTTGCATCATCTCTTGAAAAAGGTACAATCCGTTTCATCTTTTATTCTCCTTTTATTTAAATAAAAAAGCCCGGACTCTACGGCTTTCATGTTCTCCGTAAAATCCGGGCCTCTGGTAACTTTATTCAAAAGTCCTTCTGGTACCCGCTATGTCATTCTATGTCATATTTCTACTCCGCCGCGAGTGACCGTGCATGAGGCGTCGTCCGAAAACGCCATCCTGCCGCTCGTGGAATCAAGGAACTTGCTGTAAAGTTCTATTCGACCATCTTTAAATGCATTATAGGTGTCCGGATCGTTCAGTCCTGCTCCCGCACCAACTACCCCTCCGGTTTTGAAGCTGGTAAGAAATTGGATGAATCCCGCGATGTTTCGGTACAGTGATGCACCTTGTGAAGGGGCAGACATCTTGATCTTGTTTTTCGTTATATTAAAGAATTTCCCGGTCGGGCTGCCGACAACTACTCCCTCGGTCGTCAACCAAACAGGCACATCAACGAAGTCCTTTTCCGGGGTTCCGAGTGTCCAGCCCAGCTCCGGCATATTGTTGCAATAGGCCAGCGTCCCTTTAATTGCGCCGGCGCCGGCATCCATTTCTTGCATCGTCTTCGGATCTGTACCGGCCAGAAATTTGGTGCTCTCAATAGTTCCGACATACAGGCCCGTCGGGACCTTTGCGATCAGCGTGACATCGGACGCATACGAGAACTTGTTTGAAGCGAGCCGATACCAGCCGAGCTTGAACGGCTGACTGTAAAATACATCCGGGCCAACCGTTCCCCACATCCGGCCGAAAGCGTAGCAGAGGTTCTCCATGAACGGAGGTGGGCCGCAGAGAAAAGACGGTAAGGGCTCGACTCTTGAAATTGATACAATTTTGTTCGCAGCGCCGACCAAATAGAAGATGGGCTCATTCGCCTCGGTACACCATACCAGCGCGCCCGATGGTCTACTTAAGACCTGAATGCCGCCAATATC
>PLMX01000253.1 GCA_003142635.1 Syntrophaceae bacterium
TTAATTAATTTTCAGGGGAAAGAGAGCAGGATTCCGCATCACCAAAAATTGAATGATGGAATTCTATCTGCTGGCTATCTGAATTTTGTTTTCCACGGATTCAACGCCTTTGACTTTTTTTGCAATCCGCTCCGCGGTCGATTTTTCCCTTGGGACTTGCACAACCCCTGTTAACAGGACTTTTCCCGGCTCATTAACGAACGTGGAAACGTAGCTTGATGGAAAACCGGCTTCTGCAAGGGCTGTCCCCACTCTTACTGCAAGTTCCATCATATCCAGGGAGTGCATCACATCACTGGTGCGTACTCGGAATTCGTCTGAGCGGGCTGCGCACAAGACTATATCAGCCGCGGTATTGACGGTAAGTTTGTCCATGTTGAGGACAATATCATACAACTCAGGATTGTCCCATTCCCGATGGAAGGCAAACCTGATAAAATTTTCTCTCTCGTGATCACTCTTCTCCATGTCCGTAACTGCGGCCTGCCTCTTATAACCCCTCTCCACAAGATTGCGGACACGCTTTTCCTGTGATGCGATTACCCGTACATGAAGCGCATACGGGAGAGACCGAAAAATAATATTGCCTCCCCGTCCGAGAATTACCGCGCTTCCCAGGCGTGCGAGTTCATAAATGACGACATACAGGCGGTCCAGGCAAATCTCAGACCGGCATGAAAAAACCCTCTTCAAGAGAGGCGGAGTCTTGCCGTTAACTTCTCTGACGTCATCAAGAAATCCCATCTCTTCGGCTTTTTTTTCGATATCTTCTGTGTCATAGAAGGCATACTTCAGTTCTTTTGCCACGAGTTTCGCAATTTCTGTTCCTCTTGTGCCCATCTTTCTGGAAAAGGTAATAAAATACATAGTATCTTCCCTCCAATCCGACTACTCCGCTGCCAGGCCCTCTTCCTTCACAACCCCTCCGCGGCCTTGAAAATAGAAGTTGCAACAACTTCTGCTACGATAGCGATAAACTAGTTGGTGCTTCGCATTCGCCCTACTGACACGCGCTGTTCCCGGCCACTGGCAACGCCAGAAACGTGATCGTTGCTGGTACCTTTCGGAAGTCCGTTCTCATGCTACACTCCAAGAGGTTAGATGTTAGGTTGTGAGATTAATTATGGCCAGGTAGGAATGAGAAACCATACTCTCATCTGCATGGACAGTCGAAGGGGAAATTCGATTCCGTAATTTACCTTACATTGCTGATTTTCGTTTGAAATGTTGCATTCTGAAGGAAATTACCAAAAACAAGGCTTCAAGAAGTTATGCGTAACACAATAGAGGTGGGATAAAAAGATCTCTCAGGACATATCAGATAAAAACTGTTCAGATCAATGCGGCTCCTTTGTCTTGTATTGTTATCCCGTCAAGGTGATCCATCTCGTGCTGGATAACCCATTCCGGATTGCTGTATGACGAATATATAGGATCCTCCCCTGCGTAAAAATCTTTTGATCCGTATTCTAACTCAATTCGCTCTTTCTCGATCGTGTACCCGGAGATCAATACATATGGCTTTCTTCTGACTATATAGACTTTGTTGGGCACTGAACCACATGCTTCCACATAGTTATTCTCCTGCCCCTCAAGCTTCAGAATTTCCGGGTTAATAACGGAGATATATTTTCTTTCAGTCGTCGGAATGAGTATCTGCCTGATCGGCACTTGTGTCAGGCTCCAGTATATATTGTTGGAGCTGACACCGACAAACTTATATAACTCTTTCATGTGTCTCATGATTCTATCGAGGTCTTTGGCCAGATGCAGTTCTTCATCTAAATCTATTTCCCGCGCTTTGGTCTTCACCCAGCCATCTCTATCGACAATCGTTGCAATCCTGACTCCATATGTTTCCACCATCTCGTGGACTGTCAAAGCATCCTTATCCATAGTCTTTGTCCAGTTTTCTTGAAGCGATACACTGATCCCGATTTCGATAGTTTTACCATATTTTGAGCTAAAGGTCTCACCCTCATCTTGTAATTCCAGTAAACAGAAGCCCCTGAGCAACGCGAAAGAGGAATGCAGGAAGTCAATTGGTTGGAAGGGCAGGCGGTTTTAGATCTTCACGGTTAGCCCGTCTTCGGCATATTCACATTCAATTTTCTCTGGCGTGGCGAGCATCTCTGAACTCATATGGATCAGCATCAGGCGCTTTGCCCGGGTGTCGGGATAGTTGTGTATCAGCGTCAAATAATCCATATGGCCCTTAATCTTCTTGTCATAAAAGTATGCCTCGGCAATGAACATATCTGCCGCGGCTGCTGCATCACAGAGCGCTTCTGTCCATTCCGTGTCGCTTGAATAGGCAATCACCTTCCCGTCACACTCTATTCGCAGGGAAAAAGATGAATCGCCGTGATGAAGATTCGGATAAGGGGTGGTTGCAACATTTCTTAAAACCTCCGTGTAGCGCTCCTTGAATTCGATGATTTCCAGCGGGAACTTCCTGTTCACCCGGGATGAGCCCGGAAAGAATATTTCCATCGCCTGAAAAATCCATTCCTTCATACCCGGAGGGCCCGCAATCAGAAGGGGTTCCATTCGTTTGTACAGGAGCTGCGACGCGATCAAGAGGAATGGAATACCGCCGCAGTGGCCTCCATGCAGGTGGGAAATGAAAATCATGTTTATATCATTTGGATCGACGCCGTACCGGTTCATCCCGATCAGAGCGGATGCGCCGCAGTCGATCAGAAATTGGCCGCGGCTGTATCTGACTAGAACGCAGCTCTGGAGCCTGCCGCCGCGGCCGAAAGCGTCGCCGCGGCCGAGGAATTTGATTTCAACGTCACTCATGATGTACCCGCCCGATTTGAAAAATTGTTTGCTCTGCCGCTTTTAAATCATGACCTTCATTCAGAGATTGATATTAATGTCTCCAGTATCTCGGTGACATCCTGGCCTATCCCGCCATCACAATGGCAACGTTTGGCCACCAGCTTTTCTTCCTTGATCTTCTTTCTACCCTCCTCTGAACTCATGTCTGCACCCAAAAGCTCTTTACACATGGTAGTTCCATGCCGCTCTTTAAAGCGTCGAAAGAGATTCATAACGACGGGGTGGGTATTCTTCCTGGCCTCGGCCTCATCTTTATAGTTATATGCATAGGATAGGATCAAAATCGCCGCCGTGATATATCCGCAGGTCTCTCCCTGTCCTCCAATCACGCCAGCCAATGGCCTGCCGAGCAACATGGCCTTTTCCGGATCTATGCCGTATCTTTCTCCGTAAACGGTCAACAGGGCTTGTGAGCAAGTCAGTCCGTCGTTTCTATGTAAATCCAATGTCTTTTTAACTTTGTTCATGACACACCTCCTTTTTTATTGATATCATAAACATTTAGCATTATAATTTAAAGGAATTGTTTTTATGATAAGCATAACTACAGGTGATGGATATGAACCTCAACCAATTAAAGGTTTTTCACGTTACCGCCAAAGCACAGAGCTTTACGCGTGCCGCTGAAGCCATGTTCCTGACGCAACCCGGGATCAGCAAGCACATCAAGGAACTGGAAGAATATTACGGCACCCGTCTGTTTGACAGGCTGGGCAGGAAGATTGTTCTCACTCAGGCAGGAGAAATTTTATACGAGAAGACAGAAATCATATTCAACACGATTGACCAAGTAAAGGTGGAGATTGATGAACTGCAGGGATTGAATCGCGGCATATTGAATATCGGAGCCAGCATCACCATAGGCATCTATATATTGCCGGAAGTTCTGGGGCGATTCAAGTCGATGCATCCGAAGATAGACGTGCGACTGGAGATTGCATTGAACCGGCAGATCGCAGAGATGCTCCTCGACAATTCCATAGACTTCGGTTTTCTCGGAGCCCCTTTGCATGACGATAGATTGATTGCGACACCTTTCTTCCAGGATGAATTGGTTCTGATCGTTCCAGGCAATCATGAATGGGCTCAGAGGGAGAAGATAGATCCTCCTGATTTGATGAGTTGTCCCTTTATCTTCTCCGGGCGTGGTTCCGGGACAAGAGCAGTCATCGAAGAAAGGCTTGGCAGCATCGGCATAACCTTGAAGGACACGATGGAGTTCGGCCATACAGAAGCCGTAAAGAAGGCCGTGGAGGCAGGTTTGGGTGTCTCTATTGTATCGAGTGCAACTGTCTCGCGCGAACAGCGTCTCGGCGCGCTCAAAACCCTGAACCTTTCAGGTGTCAATCTTCAGCGGACCCTTTATTTTGCGCACCGAAAAGAAAAATATCTGAGCAACCTGGACAAAACTTTCCTGCAATTCATCGTCTATTATAATTTTTGAAATTTTTCGAACGTCACGCCGGTGAACACCGTGTCTATGTCGTCACGAAGGCAGGGGCTGGATTCCCCTCTGCACGGGAATGACGGGCTTTTCTTTCTTGTCATTTCGAAGGAGTGGAGCGACCGAGAAATCTGCCGCAGGAAAAAGATTTCTCACTTCGTTCGAAATGACAGTAAAGAGAATTGCGGCGCAGCCTCTGCAGGAGAATGACGTCTGGTTTTTGCATATCAGCTACAGCAGACCTGACGGTCTGCACTACGTTATCTAAAATCCCCTGTTGCCCCCTTTACAAAAGGGGGCGGTGGAAGCAGATAGTACACGATATATCACGTGGCTTTTCAGGCCTCACGAATTTCTACGCGGAGTATCTTGTCCCCCTGCTGAATTGCATCGACTACGTCCTGGCCGCTCACCACCTTACCGAATACAGTGTGCCTGCCGTTCAGGTGCGGCTGAGGGGAATGCGTGATGAAGAACTGGCTGCCGTTCGTGTTTGGCCCGGAATTCGCCATGGAGAGCACCCCTGTTTCATGTTTCAGGGGATTCTCCTTCAACTCATCTGCAAACTTGTAGCCGGGGCCGCCCCTTCCTGTGCCTGTCGGGTCTCCGCCCTGTATCATGAAATTTTTTATCACCCGATGAAAGGTTACGTCGTCATAGAAACCCTCTTTCGCGAGAAAGACGAAGTTGTTGACGGTTTTCGGAGCATGTTGCGGATATAGATCCAATTCAATGACGCCTCTTCCCGTTTCAATGACGGCCTTATATTTCCTGGCCGGGTCGATTTGCATTTCGGGTGGATTCTTCCATTCCAGATTTTTCATGTTCTATTTCTCCTCTTCATAGTTGTTTGTTTTATAATTCAAAAGAACTAGACATAATGGCTGACAGTT
>PLMX01000064.1 GCA_003142635.1 Syntrophaceae bacterium
GAATAATTCTGCTCCGGATCGAGCACTTCGAGAAGGGCCGACGATGGATCTCCCCGGAAATCGCTGCCGACCTTGTCTATCTCGTCGAGCACAAATACGGGGTTATTTGATTCGGCCCGTCTGATGCCCTGGATGATCCGGCCGGGAAGGGCTCCCACATATGTCCTGCGGTGTCCGCGGATTTCCGCCTCGTCACGCACACCCCCCAAGGCTATACGGATAAATTTGCGGCCCAGCGCATGGGCTATGGAAAGGGCGAGCGACGTCTTGCCTGTGCCGGGAGGACCCACAAAGCACAGGATAGGCCCTTTGGAATCAGGCTTGAGCTTGCGCACGGCAAGATACTCTATGATGCGCTTCTTGGCCTTATCCAGGCCGAAATGATCGTCATCCAGAATTCTTCTCGCCTTTTTGATGTCAAGGTTGTCCTCCGTGCTTTCATTCCAGGGAAGGGCCGTTATCCAGTCCAGATAGCTTGATGCCACCGTATATTCCGCTGAAGACGGATGCATGCGGGAGAGTCTCTCAAGCTCCCGTTCGGCTTCTTTTTTTGCTTCTGCAGGAAGATTCTTTTTCTCAATCTTGGCCCGATATTCTGCGACTTCAACGTTTGCTTCATCCGTCTCGCCCAATTCCTGCTTTATCGCTTTGAGCTGCTGACGGAGGTAGTATTCACGCTGACTCTTGTCAATGTCGTCCTTCACCTGAGACTGAATTTTGTTGCCCAGTTCCAGAACTTCCAACTGGTGGCTTATGAGCCTCGTGACTTCCTTCAGGCGCTCCTTCACGTCGAGTATTTCCAGTATCTTCTGCTTTTCGGCAGGCACGGAATTTATGATGGATGCAATCACGTCGGCAAGCACGCTGGGTGAAGTGATGGCCTTGGCCATGGCGCCGAACTCCTGGGGCAGGACCGGCGACAATTTGACCATCCTGTCAAACAGCCCGTTAAGATTTGCCATGAGGGCCTCTATCTCAATATCCTTTTCGATCTCATCTTCGACTACTTCCACCCGGGCCCGCATGTAAGGCTTGTCGTCTACAAATTCAATGATCTTGAATCTGCTGACGCCCTGGACAAGAAGGTTTGCCCCATTCTCGCCCGTTTTCGCCATCTTTACAATCACAACACTTGTCCCTATTGCATAAAGATCCTCGGCCTGATTCTTGATCTCATTCGGTGATTTCTTAGACATGACAAGGCCAACGATGCGGTCTGCAGCCATCGCCTCATCGACAAGCGTCATAGTCTGCTCACCAAAGACCTCCAAAGGAAACACCATATTCGGAAATACGACGACATTAAATAACGGTATAAGAGATAAGATGTCCGGTATCTTAAGCACTTTTAATTCGTCAGTTGATTTTTCTTCTGCCATGGGAACCTCCAAAACTGATTTCCTGCTCTACGGCGCAGCCGATTTGTTCTTCGTAGTATTAGTCACTCTGAATGGGTATTTTGCGAACCCTATTCATTGGCAGCTTTTCCATGCGTATTTGAAGAAGCCCGTCCGCATACACTGCTGTAACTGATTCAGTATCAATGGGCAGCGGCAGCGAAAGGTTTCTTTCGAAATATCCGTAAGGAATTTCGGCAAGGCGATACCTTGTATTTCCCGCAGCCGGTTTTTCCCTCTTCCCATAGATTCTCAGTACCCTGCGATGGACTTCCACATACAGATCCTCTGTCTTAACACCCGCTATATCGGTCACGATCATGATCTCATCAGGAGATTCATAGATATCCACCTGGGGCCTCCAGACGTTTCGAAAAACCGTAAAAGTTGAATTGACCAGCGAAAACATCTCATCGATGCTCTTTCTCAATTCCGAATTGATATCTACGATGTCATCCGTAAATCTAACTTTTATGAAACTCATCTTTGTCTCCTTGAAGTCGTGGGCTATCTATTCGTTAAAATTAGCATCGATAAATATAGTTTGTAAAGACATTCTGTCTCTCTGAAATTGTTTTTCTTCATTTCTGCCGGGTGTCGTGCTATACAGCCCCGATCCGATAACCGTCTCTTATTTATTAGATCGTTCTTGCAGGTTCCTCATCACCATATGGAGCGGAGGAAAAGATCCCTCCACGGGATGAAACGATCTGTTATTTAGAACGATGTAACGCATCCAAATAATATTCCCTGTAATCAAACAAAAATTTTCGAGGTTTCCTATGCTTCTCAAACCCTGGACAATTATTTCAAGTCATGTTGACAAATCCTACCGACTTTTCAATCTGCGATATGATCGCGCCCGTTCTCCGCGGACAGGCGAAACGCATGATTTTTATATTCTGGAGTCGCCGTCATGGGTAAATATCATTCCCCTTACGCCCACAAAAGAGGTTGTGTTAATCCGACAGTACCGCTTCGGCATTCAGGATATGACCCTCGAGATCCCCGGCGGACTGATGGAGCCGTCGGACTCTCCGGAAGAAGCTGCGCGGCGCGAACTACGGGAAGAAACGGGCTACCGGGAAGAAAAGTTGATTCCTCTCGGGACCGTGCATCCGAACCCCGCCATTCAGAACAATCTCTGCTACACTTTTCTCGCAACAGGTGTCTTTCCCGTAGGAGAATTGCTTCAGGATGATCGGGAGGACATCGAAGTGGTCATCCAGCCGCTTTCAGAAATTCCCCATCTAATCCGCGAGGGGACAATTTCTCATGCGCTGGTTATCGCGGCATTTTACCGCTTCTACATGGAGTACAGGCCGGACATGAAATGATAAAGAGGCCGATCATGAATGATGTGCTGAAAAATCTTATCCGGACGGCACGCGGTGAAATCGCACCTGATCCGATATTGAAAGACGGCAGGGTGATCAGCTTATTTACCTGCGAAGCCATCGAGAAAGATGTGGCCATCTACGACGGTGTCGTCGTTGGGACCGTTTCACACAAAGGAGAAAAGTGTCTTGATGCAAGGGGACATTACATATGCCCGGGTTTTATCGATGGTCATTTCCGTATTGAAAGCACCATGCTTACGGCGCCTGAACTTCCCGGCTGGTTTAAATATCTTTGATGTCTTTCGTAAATTTCAATCTTCCATCTTTGATCATGGCTTCCTTGTTTTTCATTATCCACGAGACTGTAACTTCGCTTTTCTTCATCCTGAGGAGTAAAGCCCCTATGGCTGCCTTCTTCGCTTCGAAGTCCTTTTGATCAAGCTTACCCCTTTCCTTGAACTTCACTATTATAAGGTTTCCCTTGATGTCATAGACAGTGTCCGGATAAGGGTCCTTTTCAGAAAGCTGAAAGAGGGCATTGCTCATATCCCGGGAGAAACCGACTTTCGGCATGGCGGAACCCGGCATGAATAGTCCCGTTTCTTCAACCTTCAGGCCTTTTTCCTGGGAGATCTTTGTGAGCGGCTCTCCTTTCTTGAGACGGTCAAGGATATCGAGGGCGTCCTTCTTGCACATACGGGTGGACTCTTCTTCGAGGTACTGCCTCTCGACTTCCTTCTCGATTTCATTGAAAGCCGGAACATGGGCGGGTCTTCTGGCAATGAGTTTGAGAACGTAATACGCCTTATCATCCGAGACTACGGTGCTTATCTCATCTTTTTGAAGGCCGAAGGCTACTCTGGCAAAGTCCTGAACCTGCCTGAATTCCTGGGGCAGATTTTTCGCACTGAAGAAATTTGTGCTGTTGACCCTGAATCCATTCTTCCCTGCGAATTCGTCGAAGTTTTCTTTCTGGTAAATCTCATCGTGGGCCTTCTTGGCCTCGAGAGAGGCCGCGTGCATGCCATGGACTTCTTTCAGTGCGTCAACGATCCTGCCTTTGACTTCCGCAAAAGGAGCGGCTGCGCCTCCCTTTTTCATAAACTTATCCTTGTTGAGGTTATAGTAGTCGGTCGCTTCCGCATCAGATACCGTCACAGAGGACATAAAGTTCCGGCCTGGAAATGAGAGGTATTTGATCTCTATCTCATCGGGAACGCTGAAGGCATTCTCATGTTCCTTCATGTACGTCTCCAGATCGGCGCGCCGGGGACTGATCTTCTGCCTATAACTCTTCGCCGAAAGGCTGAGATACTGCAAGTTAATTTTTTCATTCTGAAGCCGGTAAAGATCAAATACCTCTTTGTCTGAAACCTTGACTGCGCTCTGGATGATGTCTTCCAGTTTTACCGTTGTTATCAACATCCTCTGACTGTCTTCAAAATCGGCCGGCGTCATCTTGTTCTGACGCAGGAGCAGATTATAGATCCTTTCGTCAAAAACGCCGTCCCTTTGAAATGCAGGAGTGGAAAGGATTGACCCCTTAATTTCTTCCTCCGAAACCTCTATGCCTAAGTCCCTAGCTTTTTGAACGATAATAGCTTGGTTAATGACGCTGTCATATGCCTGCTGTTTAAGATTCAGGCCTTTTAAAATATCATCCGTAAGCGCCCCTTTGTATTGCTCTCTGTAGGCATCAAGAAGTTTTTGGTAATTCTTATGAAACTCTGCGTAAGGAATGACCCTGCCGTCAATAATGGCGATGGCTTCCGCCTTTTCCCTCCAGCGCGTGGAGCCGAAATAAAAGATAAAGACAACAATAACCATTCCCAGTAAAATTTTCACGAGCCAGTTCTTGGCATGTTTCCGCATAAGATCAAGCATGGCGTATTTCCTTATTTGTGATGGTATGCGCAAATCTGTATTACAGGCGTACTTAAAATGCAATAGATTTTTAAAAAGTCATTGATTAGGAAAGCGAAATGCTGTATATAGCATACTTTCGTGATAGGATTGCAGAAGATTTTACCGATACAACGAAGAAGGAGGAACGGTCTTGCTGTTTGATTATATTTTAGGAAAATTTTCCAATGATCTTGCCATTGACCTCGGGACTGCCAACACGCTGGTCTATATGAAGGGCAAAGGGATTGTGCTGAATGAACCTTCTGTGGTCGCCGTTTCGAAGGATTCGCGGGGAACGAAAAAGGTCCTTGCCGTCGGTCTGGAAGCAAAAAAAATGTTGGGTAGGACCCCCGGCAATATCGTGGCCATCAGACCCATGCGCGAAGGCGTAATTGCTGATTTTGATATTACTGAAGCAATGCTGAAGCATTTTATACATCGCGTTCACAATCGCAGGGCCTTGGTCCGCCCGCGGATTATCGTCTCCATACCGTCCGGCATTACGCAGGTGGAAAGACGCGCCGTCAGAGAAACTGTGGAATCGGCAGGCGCCAGGGAAATGTATTTCATTGAAGAGCCGATGGCAGCAGCCATTGGAGCAGGGTTGCCTATAATGGAGCCGACGAGCTCCATGGTTGTGGATATCGGGGGCGGAACCACGGAGGTTGCCGTTATATCACTGGCGGGAATCGTCTACTCAAAATCTGTCAGGGTCGCCGGCGACAGGATGGATGAAGAAATCGTACAGTATATGAAGCGGAAATTCAACCTCCTCATAGGAGAACGATCGGCGGAGATCATAAAAATGACCATCGGATGTGCTTATCCCGATGGAGAATTGCGAAAGCTTGATGTCAAAGGGAGAAATCTCATATCAGGTATCCCCAAGATAGTTGAGATCAATTCTGAAGAAGTGCGGGAAGCCATTATGGAGCCTGTAAGTATCATCATAGACGCCATAAAGGACGCACTGGATAATGCCCCCCCGGAACTGGCCGGTGATATTGTTGACCGGGGCATTGTTCTGACCGGCGGTGGAGCCCTTCTGACGAATCTCGACCTTCTGATAAAGGAAGAAACGGGACTGCCCATCACCGTCGCGGATGATCCCCTGTCGGTGGTAGCCAGGGGTGCCGGTATGGCCTTGGATCATTTAGATGTCCTAAAAGAGGTTACATTTCAGGTATAGCTCCACCCCTTTCGGAATATCGTAACTTTCAAATAGGACCAAGGACAGGCTATCATTTTGTGTCCAGAAGATGAAATCTATCACGATTCACGAAGCATACGTTGCACCCACTGCGGGGTGGGCGCGGGAGAAAATTTCCCCGCCACCGCCGCTCGTATTTTTGCTGTAGAAATATGTTGCTTCCCAAGAAACATCAGCCGCTCATAATAGCATGCCTCCTGGTAGTTGTCTCTCTCATCATATTATCTTACAGCGTGAAGAAACCGACAAGCGTCGGCTTCTTCAGGGAACTGATTCTGGAAACTGCGGCTCCCTTAGCCAGTATGATAACTGTATCCGTCAAGAATCTCGCGGGCGTTTGGAAGAGGTATATACTTCTTGTGGGACTGGAAGATGAAAACGGACGCCTGAAAAGGGATAATGCATTATTGATACAGGAAATAAATCGATACCGGGAAGGATACCTCGAGAATATACGCCTGCAGAAACTCCTTTCCCTTAAAGAGCGAACCAATCATCATACGGTAGCTGCGATGGTTATAGGGAGAGACCAGACATCAATGATGAAGGCGATCCTGATTAATAAGGGAACAGTGCATGGCCTGAGGCTCGATCTTCCGGTCATAGCTGACCAGGGAGTTGTAGGGAGGATTGTTGAAACGTCCGCCCATGTGTCGAGGGTTCTGCTTCTCATAGATGAGAATAGCAATACCGATGCGCTTGTTCAAGAAAACAGGATACAGGGGATTCTTCAAGGGGCAGCTTCCCTTGGATGTTCTCTGAAATACGTCCCGAAAACGGAAACTGTAAGCGTCGGAAATATAGTAGTTACTTCCGATTTGTCCGGTCTCTTTCCCAAGGGCTTGCTCCTCGGCGCGGTGAAAAACGTGGAGAAGACGGACAGCGGATTATTTCAGCAGATTGATGTCGCTCCCTTCGTTGATTTTTCGAAGCTTGAAGAAGTGATGGTCATTGTGCTGGATAAAAGTGATAATATGGGAAAAACCCGAAAACTGAATTAATAAAGGCGTCTCCGTGCTTGACTTTGTGCGGATGCGCCATAGGAACAAGAAGTGACCTATTATATATCATTGCCCTTTTTTTCCTTGGCGCTTATAGTTTCCCAGATGATGACTGAGGATATTGTCTTCTCCGGGAAGATCGCTGTGGAACTGTCCCTGATAGTGGTAATATATGCGGGATTCCGATTCGACGTGCTGAGAGGCGGAATCCTCAGCTTTATCCTTGGATTTATATATGACTGCTTAACGTGCCCGCTTTCCGGACTTTATACTCTCATATACGTTCTTGTATTTTTGATTTCGAAAGTCGCTTCCCTCCGGATATCGCCGGGGCAGCCGTTTTTGATCATGAGTCTTACCCTTGTATGTGCGCTTTTTGAAGGCATGACGATCATTTTTTTCCACCCGGTGTTATACGGGGGCGGCATTTCTACTCACGCAATTTTAGCTTATTTACCACAGATATTAATTGTCAGCGTCCTTAGCCCTGTTCTGTTTGGGGCCTTCCATTGGATCGAGGCGGTACTGAATGTCAGAGAATCACAGCCGGTTAAACGGACATGAACCCGGCGATTTCAGAAAAAAATTCAAGATAGCATTTGCTATTGTGTCTATCATGTTAGCTATTCTGATCATGAGGATGTGGCATCTTCAGGTAATCAGGGGAGACGAACTGACACAGAGATCGGAAAACAACAGCGTACGCCTGCGGAAAATCAAGCCCTTGAGGGGCGTGATCCTGGACACCAATGGTCAGGTGCTGGTGGATAATCAGCCATCTTTTGACATCATTTTTGTGCCCAACCGTAACCGGAACATCGATGAGGCCGCATATAGATTGAGGCAATTATTCGCTACAAGATCCCTCACGTTTTCGGCAGACCTGCCTGCTTTGGGCAAGAGAGGCTGGTTTCCGCCTGTCAAACTTGAAAAAAACATCTCTATGGAAAAACTTGCCATCGTGGAAACACACGCCTCTGATTTGCCGGGCATAACCATTGATGTGGTGCCTATCAGACAATATTTAAATGGAGAAATGGTAGCCCACATAATCGGTTATACCGGTGAAGTGAGCCGCGAGGAGCTGAAAAAAGATATGTCCGGTGATTTCAGCGTGGGCGATATCACGGGCAAAGACGGCCTGGAGAAACAGTTAGATCAGTATCTGAAGGGCAAGAGCGGAGCGGAGCAGGTCGAGGTGAATGTATTGGGCAAAGAGGTCAAAGTAATCGGCAAGATTGAACCTGTCTCCGGATATAATGTTGTTCTTGCCGTTGATGCCCATCTGCAGAAGGTAGCTTGGGAGGCCCTGCAAGATAGAGCCGGGTCTGTTGTTGTCATTGATCCCCGAGACGGCGCCGTCCTTGCACTTGCAAGCTCGCCGGCTTTTGATCCGAACCTGTTCAACGGAGGAATCTCTGCGGAAGATTGGGATGATCTCTCAAATGATTCATCACACCCCATGGGAAACAGGGCAATTGCCGGTCAATATCCTCCCGGATCCACGTACAAGCTCATTGTGGCGGCCGCAGCCCTGGAAGAGGGATTGATCACACCGGATACAACATTCAACTGCAACGGATCNNGTCGAATCCTGCGACGTATATTTCTACAATGTGGGCAAGCTTGTCGGCGTTGACAAACTGGCCGAGTATGCCCGCAGATTCGGTCTGGGCCAGCCAACGGGAATCGATCTTCCCCGGGAAAAGAGCGGCCTCATCCCAACCAAACAGTGGAAACAGCAGAGATTCAAAGAAACATGGCAGCTGGGTGAAACAATATCGCTCTCCATCGGGCAAGGCTTCAATCTTGTAACACCTATTCAGTTGGTGAATGCCTATGCCTCATTAGCCAACGGAGGAACTATCTACCAGCCCCGACTCGTAAAGCGCATCGAAACTGCCGATGGCCGGGTACTAAAGGCATTTGAACCTCAGCAAAAAGGCAGTATAGGTCTCAGCGAGAAGAACATTGAGATTTTGAAGTACGGTCTATGGGGTGTGGTAAATGAAGGAGGGGGAACGGGTCACGCGCTGAAGAGAAGGGAAGAGGACGTCTCTGGAAAAACAGGCACCGCCCAGGTGGTAAGCCTGCCGGACAATGAGAAGGGCCGTAGAAGGAAATTCATTGCGTCTAAACACGGGGATCACGCCCTTTTTGTGTGCTACGCACCTTATGAGAAACCGGAAATAGCTATCGCCGTTATCATGGAGCATGCCGGCCATGGGGGCTCCGCAGCCGCTCCCATAGCAAGAAAGATAATCGATGCCTACTTTGAGCGTAAGAATTCCGCAAATAAGAAGAGTCAGCCGCCTCTGACCATCAGCCAGAAATCGCATGCAGGTGACAACAGATGAAAATCGATCGCCGGCTACTTTTCAATTTTGATTGGACGCTGCTCTTTCTCATACTGGCGATCAGTCTGGTCGGTCTTTTGAATATCTACAGCGCCGGCTACAGCCTGGACAATTTCAGGCAGGAGACCCTTTATCTGAAACAAGCGCAATGGATATTCATCGGCCTTGCATTAATGGGGATCATCATATGTTTTGATTACAGATTCATCTGCCGGTTTGCCTACGTAATCTATGCCGCCTCTGTCCTCCTGCTGGTCATTGTTTCACTGTATGGATATGCCACCCACGGTTCTCAGCGGTGGATCATCTTGGGAGGATTCTTCTTCCAGCCTTCGGAGCTGGTAAAGCTCTCGATTATTATTGCCCTGGCGAAATATTTCGACGACCATATCATAGAAGGACGCTACAAGCTAAGAGAGCTCTATATACCGTTTCTTATCGTGGTGGTCCCTTTTCTTTTTATTTTGAAGCAGCCTGATCTCGGCACCGCTTTGATCCTTATGTTCCTTATACTGTCGATAACTTTTTTCATCGGCATAGAATGGAAATCACTTATCTTGGCCTGCACCGGAGGAATGATACTGATACCTTTGTCGTGGCTGTTTTTGAGGGATTACCAGAAGGAACGGGTCATGACATTTTTCAATCCGGAGAATGATCCCTTGGGATCGGGTTATCATATCCTTCAATCCATAATTGCCGTCGGTTCAGGAGGCATCTTTGGCAAGGGCTACCTGAAGGGAACCCAGACCCAGTTGAAATTTTTGCCGGTACAGCAGACTGATTTTGTGTTCTCCGTTTTTGCGGAGGAATGGGGCTTTATCGGAGGAGTTGTCCTTGTCGCCATGTTTCTCATACTCATACTGTGGTGCCTGAAAATTGCCATGCATTCTCGGGATCTCTTGGGAATGCTCATATCGTTCGGCATAACTATGCTTGTATTTTGGGAGGTGTTCATTAATGTCGGAATGGTATTGGGCATGCTTCCCGTTGTCGGCATCCCGCTGCCTTTCTTAAGTTATGGCGGCTCGTCAATGGTTGTTCTCATGGCGGCCATGGGCTTGTTGTTAAATGTCAGCATGAGACGGTTTATCCTCTATCCATAATATGTGCGGGAGAGTAAAATTTATTTGTCATTGGTCTTGATATCAACGAAGTCATCAGGACAGGAAAGCGCCAAAGACTGGGGGCAGATCGATGTTCAGCAAGAAGAAGAAAGATGAAGAAATCAAGGCCTTTCTCGGAAAAGGCGCAGAATTTACCGGAAAATTGATATTCAATGGAGCTGTCCGCATAGACGGTGACTTCAACGGTGAGATATTCGGTGACGGAACCTTGGTCGTGGGTGATGGCGCACACATAGAAGCGGATATAAATGTCGCAACCGTCATAATCAGCGGCGATGTGCACGGACAGATCGAATGCAAGGAAAGGATCGAAATCTATCCACCGGGAAGAGTCCTCGGGAATATAAAAGCACCGCGATTCATAATAAAGGAAGGCGCCGTTTTCGAAGGAACATCGAGAATGGAGAGCAGCAAGTCTGAAAAATACAAAGTCAACAGCAAATCCAAAGCATTAAATGCGGAAGAGTGACATCCTATCCGGATAAAACCGCATTCACCCAAAAAGTACTTGACTTTAACCCACGGTTGTGATTAGAAGACCGCGATTTTTACAAGCATCTTTGGGGGTTTTTGAGGTTACTCGTGTACTCAGTTCATATCGCTTTATTTCATGAAACATTTCTCAAGAAAAGAACCGTCATAAGCTATTTGGAATCAAGAAAAGGCTAAACTGAAAAAGCCCTCTGTCAGGAGTCTATCCTTTCACGGGTTTTTTTGAACTTCAAAGCAATTTTAGTGTGAGGCAAAATAGTGATCAAAATCGATTATACAATGTTAATCCAGATGGTTAACTTCCTTATCTTGATTGTTATCCTTAACATCCTCCTCTACAAGCCGATCCTGGGCATAATCGATAGAAGAAAGAAACAAGCACAGGACACTGAAGAAGAGATAAAGCGCCTCAATCAATCCGTCGAGGAAAGAATGGCGGCGTATGAGGAGAAGCTTCGTCAGGCAAAGACGGACGCTTTGGAGAAGAAGACCGAGATCATCAAGGAAGGGGCTGACCAGGCAAAGGGCCTCATCGAGTCCGCAAGAAGCGAGATCCCGGGAATGATGGAACAGTTTCACGGTGAGATGAACAAGGAAGTCTCCGAGGCCAGAAGCGTTCTTAGCGGTCAGTCGCAGAAAATATCAGTTGAGATTGCCGAGAAATTGTTGGGAAGGAGTCCCCGATGATAAAATGGGTTTCGGAGGATCTGTTTAGTCGATCTTATTTACGCTATTTTCTTTTATCAATGCTGACCTTCGTTCTCACCTCTGCCATCGCATATGCCTCGGAAGGCGGAGGTCACGAAGACACTGTGAAGCTCTGGATTGATTTCGCCTGGAGGNNCATCGAAGAGAAAATAACTGAAAAGGATGAGACGGAGAAGAAATTCAAGGAATACTCCCTGAGGCTTGATAAGGCCACTGAGGAAATAACGGGCATCTTCGAGATGATAAAGGCCCAGGGATTGACAGAAAAAGAAAAGATAATCGAAGACGCCAAAAAGGCCGCCGCGAAGATGATAGAAGATACACAGGCGAGAATGGAACAGGAACTTAAGGCTGCCAGAAATCAGTTGAGGTCGGAAGCCGCGGAGCTCTCCGTGGCAATGGCAGAAGAGCTTCTGAAGAAGAATATAAACCAGGGGCTTCACGAGAACATGGTGAAAGACTATCTCGATAAGGTGGTGAAAAAAAATTGAGCAGCAGCAATATCGCAAAGCGTTATGCAAAGGCGTTTTTTGACATAGCCAGGGATGACGGGCTTTATGAAAAGTACTACACCGAATTGACGCTCTTTTCTTCCGTTGTCAAAGAGAATAAGGATTTGCGGGAACTGTTGTTGAACCCTGTTTTCGACCACGCGGAAAAAAGGGCCGTTGTGGATTCGGTTCTCGCCAAAATCAATATATCCGTCATAACGGCAAATTTTCTGAAACTCCTCATTGACAAGCGAAGAATAGGCATTCTTCCCGATATAGAAAGCTGTTACCGGAAATTTATGGACGATACCTTAAAGACAATCAGGGTTGATGTCAAGACCGCCTTCCCTTTATCTCCTGAACTTTCCGAAAAGCTTCAGAAGCGCATGGAGGAAATAACGGGCAGAAAAGTGGAGATGGCTGTTTCGGAAGATGCATCATTGTTGGGCGGCATTGTCGTAGGCGTAGGTGATACGATGTATGATGGAAGCATTAAGACTCAACTGCACAATATCAGGAATCTCTTAGGGGAGGAAATATAGAGCATGGAGAAAATCAGGGCAGAAGAAATAAGTGACATCATCTCCAAACAGATCAGAGACTATGAGAAGAAACTGGACGTAAGCGAAGTTGGAACTGTCCTGTCTGTGGGAGACGGTATTGCCAGGGTTTACGGTGTGGAAAATGCGATGGCCATGGAATTGCTGGAGTTCCCGGGAGGGATCCTCGGCATGGTTCTCAACCTGGAAACCGACAATGTCGGCGTTGCCGTCCTGGGAGAGGTTACCCACATTAAAGAGGGAGATATTGTAAAGAGAACGGGCAGGATCGCCCAGGTTCCCGTGGGAGAGGCTGTGCTCGGTCGGGTAATTGATGGCACCGGCGCACCGATTGACGGCAAGGGTCCCATTGAGTCCACCGAGTTCCGCAGAATAGAGATGATCGCCCCCGGCGTCGTGCAACGCCAGCCCGTCAACACACCCATGTATACAGGCATAAAGGCTATCGACGCCATGACGCCCATCGGCAGGGGTCAGAGAGAGCTTATCATCGGCGACAGGCAGATCGGAAAGACCGCGATCTGCGTGGACTCCATCATCAGACAGAAAGATACGGGCGTTAAGTGCATCTATGTCGCCATCGGCCAGAAGAAATCAACAGTGGCCCAGGTGGTGGAAAACCTGCGCAAGAACGGCGCGATGTCTTATACCTGTGTCATCGCGGCATGCGCCAGCGATCCGGCGACCCTGCAATACATCGCAGCCTATTCCGGATGCAGTATCGGCGAATATTTCCGAGACAGGAAACAGGATGCCCTGATCATCTACGATGACCTTTCCAAACAGGCCGTCGCTTACCGCCAGATATCGCTGCTTCTGAGAAGACCCCCCGGACGCGAAGCCTTCCCGGGAGACATTTTCTATAACCACTCCCGATTACTGGAACGCGCGGCCCGCGTGAGCGAGGACCTCGGCGGCGGATCCCTTACAGCCCTTCCCATAATTGAAACCCAGGCAGGCGACGTCTCTGCTTACATTCCGACAAACGTTATTTCCATCACGGACGGTCAGGTTTATCTCGAACCGAGTCTGTTCTTCTCCGGTATCAGACCGGCAATTAACGTGGGTCTGTCGGTTTCGCGAGTCGGCGGCGCAGCCCAGGTCAAGGCGATGAAACAGGTGGCGGGGAGGCTGAAACTTGAACTCGCCCAGTATCGTGAACTTGCGGCGTTTGCCCAGTTCGGAAGCGATCTCGATAAGGGAACGCAGGCGCAGTTGGAAAGAGGCGTGCGTCTGGTAGAGATATTGAAGCAGCCCCAGTTCGAACCCAGGACTCTGGCGCAGCAGGTTGCCATCCTCTTTGCAGGCACCAGGGGCTTTCTGGACAAATACCCGGTGGACAAACTGAAGGAATACGAGCCTCAGCTCCTGAGCTTCATTGCCAGTAAATACCCCGAAGTCAACCGGGAGGTTGAGGAGAAAAAGGAGATCAGCGCAGACCTCGAGAAAAAGATGAAAGACGTATTGACGGAGTTTGAAACTGTTTTTGTCACGGCGTAAAGAATCGGAAGACATCTAAAGAAATAGAGCACGTAAAGAGAAAAGGGAGCGTTAATGGCTTCATTAAAGGATATCAGAAGAAAGATTGTCGCGGTTTCGAAAACGAAGCAGATCACCCGGGCCATGAATATGGTGGCTGCCTCGAAACTCAAAGCTGCCCAGTTGAGGATGGAGAATTTTCGTCCTTATGCACTGAGGTTCATGGATGTGCTCACCAGCCTGGCACTTCGTGTAGACCCTGAAACCCACCCCCTGCTCGCTGTCAGGGACCCGAAGAGAATAAGGGTTATCATCATGACCTCTGACAGAGGCTTGTGCGGCGGTTTCAATACCAATTTGATTAAGGCCGCGGAGAGATTCGTCCGGGAGAAGACCGCCGAAGGCAAAGAGGTGCAATTGATTGCCGTCGGAAGGAAAGGGAGAGATTATTTCCGAAAAAAAGTGAAGCTCGCTAAAGATTGGTCTGACGTCTTTGGCAAATTCGATATAACCCTCGCCGTAAAAATTTCCGACGAAATCATTCCCCCTTTCATGCAGGCGGAATATGACGAACTGTATGTCATATATAACGAGTTCAGGAACATTGCCATACAGAGGCCTGCGGTCGTGAGGCTATTCCCCTTGCCCCCCATCGGAAAGGATGAAGATACAGAACCTACCGCTAGAATCGATTACATTTATGAACCCTCGGATGAAATCCTGCTGGGAAAGCTGCTTCCCGTGTACGTTCATGTTCTGATCTTCCGGGCGCTCTTGGAGACATCCGCCGGGGAGAACGGCGCACGCATGGTCTCCATGGACAACGCCACAAAGAATTGCGAGGAGATGATCCAGAACCTTACGTTGAGAATGAATAAAGCGAGACAGGCAACCATTACGGCCGAGTTGATGGATATTGTCGGCGGTACGGAAGCCCTGTCGAAGAGCTGATAAATTAGTTATTATAGCATTATAGATTAAGGAGACAGGTATGAATATAGGAACGATTGTGCAGGTAATAGGACCGGTAGTCGATGTGGCGTTTGATGAAGGAAAGCTTCCGGAGATCTTAAACGCAATCACTATCACCAACCCCACGATTGACGACAAGGAAGACAATCTTGTTATTGAGGTTGCCCAGCATCTGGGTGACAACGTAGTCAGATGCATCGCCATGGACATCACGGACGGCCTCGTCAGGGGTATGCAGGCGAAGGATGTGGGCACACCTATAATGGCCCCCGTTGGTCCCGAATGTCTGGGCAGGATTCTAAACGTTGTCGGCAGGCCCGTCGACGGTCTGGGACCGGTGGTCGCAAAGACTTACTCCCCCATCCACAGGGAAGCCCCGTCATTTATTGAACAGGACACATCGGTCCACGTTCTGGAAACCGGCGTTAAGGTCATCGACCTTCTCGTTCCGTTCCCGAGAGGCGGAAAGATGGGGATGTTCGGCGGCGCAGGAGTCGGCAAGACCGTCGTCATGATGGAGATGATCAACAATATCGCCATGCACCACGGTGGTATTTCCGTATTTGCAGGCGTCGGTGAAAGGACACGTGAAGGCAACGACCTCTACCTAGAAATGAAACAGTCGGGCGTTATCAAGCAGGCCGCCTTGATCTATGGCCAGATGACGGAACCCCCGGGAGCTCGGGCGAGGGTGGCCCTTACCGCTCTCACGGCGGCAGAATATTTCAGAGACATTGAAGGCCAGGACGTGCTTCTTTTCGTCGACAACATATTCCGGTTCACTCAGGCCGGTTCAGAGGTCTCGGCCCTTCTCGGCCGCATGCCTTCAGCGGTCGGTTATCAGCCGACACTTGCTACAGACCTGGGAGCATTGCAAGAGCGCATTACTTCTACCACAAAGGGTTCGATAACTGCCGTCCAATGCGTATACGTACCCGCGGACGACCTTACAGACCCGGCACCGGCAACGACCTTTGCGCATCTTGATGGTACGGTCGTTTTGTCAAGGCCGCTTACGGAACTCGGGATTTATCCCGCAGTGGATCCCCTTGATTCATCATCCCGTATTCTGGACCCGAATGTCTTAGGCGTTGAGCACTATCAGGTTGCGCGACAGGTACAGGTGACTTTACAGAAATATAAGGACCTCCAGGATATCATCGCCATCCTGGGTATGGATGAACTTTCCGAAGAAGACAAAGTGACGGTCAGCAGGGCGAGGAAGATCCAGAGATTCCTGTCCCAGCCCTTCTTCGTAGCCGCTCAATTCACCGGCAGGGAAGGCAAATTCGTCTCCGTGGCCGAAACGGTGAGAGGGTTCAAGGAGATACTGGAAGGGAAACATGACGAACGGCCCGAGCAGGCGTTCTACATGGTTGGCGGCATAGACGAGGTTGTTGAGGCAGCAAAGAAGATGGCAGAGTAATGAGGCTGGAGGATTGTACATGGCTGACGAATTGATGTTGGAAATTGTTACCCCCGAAAAAATGGCCTTCAGCGGCAAGATAGAAGAAGTGACAATACCTGGTTCCGAAGGTGAGTTCGGTGTGCTTCGGGGCCATGCAGCGCTTCTGAGTGCGATTGATGTCGGTGAATTGAATTTTACAAAGGACGGCAAAAAAACATACTACGCCGTGAATACCGGCTATACCGAAGTCACGACAGGCAAGGTTACAATCCTCGTGGAAACTGCGGAAAGGGCGGATCTGATCGACAAGGAACGCGCAAAAAAGGCAAAAGACTCTGCGGAAGCAAAAATGTCAAAGCTGCCCAAGGAAGATGTGGAATACGAACTAATGAGAGCTGCCCTCGCCAGGGCAATTACAAGGATCAGCGTAGCCGATAAGCACGCTTAGAGCGCAAGTAGATACAAATGAAGAAAGCCAGGGGTTGACATTTGCACTCCTGGCTTTTCTGTTCTTATAAGACCTGCGCTATTATTTTTTCGCGACAACGCAGATATCCGCAATCTCAAATTCGCGCGTGCCCCCCGGCGTCTTAACGCTGACCTCGTCACCGGCGCTCTTCCCGATCAACGCCTTACCGATAGGTGAGGTTACGGAAATCTTATTCTCTTTGAGATCTGACTCGAAGGGACCTACGAGCTGATAGGTTATGCGGCTCCCTGTATTCGTGTCTTCCAAAGTAACAATCGATCCAAAAACTATCTTGTCCGATGTTAAACCATCGAGGCTTACAACATAAGACGTGGCGAGATTATTTTCGAGCTCCGCAATCCTGCCCTGCAAAAAAGACTGCCTTTCCTTGGCCGCGGCAAATTCCGCATTCTCCGTTATGTCTCCGTGCGCCCTCGCCACTTCAATGTCCCGGATATTTTCGGGCAGCGAAACTGTCTTTATATATTCCAGTTCCTTCTTCAATTTTTCGTATCCCGCTTTTGTAATAGGCATTTTTGCCATATATTCTCCCCGCCTTGTGCGCTTGAATGTGCAAATATCATAAACCTTAAAAACAGAAGTTGATTTCTAATAGAGAAATAGACCGGTGTCAAGGAAGATTTACCATGCCCTGCATGGGGGCTGGGGGTCTTGCTATGTCCCCACAAGTATGCTAAAAGGAAAATTCTTTGAATAGATGAAGAAGTCCACAGGCGAATGACATGCCCATGATTGATAGCTACAACAGAGAGATTAATTATCTCAGAGTTTCCATCACCGACAGATGCAACCTTCGCTGCAGCTATTGCATGCCCAAGGAAGGCATTTCCCTCATCGGACATGACGACATCCTGAGATACGAAGAAATACTCCGGATCGTCCGCATAGCAGCAGGCATAGGCATCAGCAAAGTCAGGATAACAGGAGGCGAACCCCTGGTCAGGCGCGGCGCCTGCGATTTTATTGCCGCGCTTTCGTCTACGGAAGGTCTCAATGACATAAGCCTCACAACGAACGGCATACTCCTGGCTGCCTTTGCTGCGAAACTTTTTGCCGCGGGCGTGAAAAGGATCAACATCAGTCTTGATTCCCTCAATCCCGAAAAATACGCCCGGATTACCAGAGGCGGAGACCTCGGCGCCGTGCTCGCGGGAATCAATGCGGTTCACAGGCTCGGGTTTTCCCCCATCAAGATCAATATCGTGGCAATGAAGGGATTTAACGAAGACGAGATAATGGATTTCGCCGAACTCAGCCTTCGCAAACCTTACCAGGTCAGGTTCATCGAGCTCATGGATGTGGGTCGCCCCGGCCTCGATCATGGCAGCCGCTATCTTTCCAATACTGTCATCAGGGAACTGATAGGGGGGCATTACCTTCTCGAACGCGCCAACGGCATAAGAACCAAAATGGACGGCCCCGCAGAAATATACAGGATCGCAGGCGGCGCCGGAGAGATCGGTTTCATAAGCCCTCTGAGTCAGCAATTCTGTGGTTCATGCAACCGCCTGAGGCTCACCGCCAACGGCCACCTCAGGGTCTGCCTGCTCTCAGACGAAGACGTCGACCTGAGAGGACCGCTGCGCAAGGGCTGCAGCGATGCGGATCTGTCGGAGCTCATCAAGGGGGCCATTGCAAAAAAACCCATTCAACATACCCATTCTTGTGATGAAGGCCACCATATAAAGAAGTGTATGAAAGACATGTCTTCCATAGGCGGTTGAAATGCGATGCATGCAATGAAAGACAACCGCGTAAGAGAATAAAGCATCTCCCCCGACCCTATCGAGTCTCCCAGTCAATATCCCCGTCGTCGTAAGTCTGCGCCAGGATTTCCCGGGCCTTCTCCATATCCTTTGCGAGAACTAGGATATCCACTTTACCGAGACCATCGATCGTTATCGCGTAGATCACTCCGACTGCCTCGTATTTCAATTTTGCGGGTATGCCTTCCGTCGTGAGTCTCCCCAAGACAATATTGGCGTTCGTCATTCCCGAAGCCGTACAGGCCACTTCCCATTTTTCCTCACCCATAGAACCGTCCCTCACTACCCCGCAATGACATCAGACGCAGAATTATTGACCCTTATACTGCTAACATATTATTTTTATTATAAAAAAATACCACAGGGGCGACTGTTTCTCATCTTATACCATATCCCTCCCCTGTAAAAAAGTATCATTTCGGAATTGACTATAAAAATACTATATATTGTAGGTCAAAAATTTTAGGATACATTTAGTTGTATTTTTTCTTTACAAGGGCTGTTTCTTCTGTTAGTATTCGGTAAATCCGATGGGGGATGGCCCGATGGACCCCGGGTGGATGGACAGTTGGAAGAGTTTTCGTTGTAATCTCAACAGGAAAGAAGAAAATGAGGCTTAAGAGACTTGAGATAGCCGGCTTTAAATCCTTCCGGGATAAGGTAGTCCTCGACTTTTCGAAAGGGATCTCCGCAGTAGTCGGTCCCAACGGGTGCGGCAAGAGCAATATCGTCGATGCCATCCGCTGGGCGATGGGCGAACAGCGTATCAAGAGCCTGCGCGGGAAAAAGATGGATGACGTTATTTTCCACGGCGCTGAGAACGCGGCTCCCATCGGCATGAGCGAAGTATCGATGATCCTCGACAGCAACGGGCGGCAATTCCCCGGGGAATATGCGGAATGCAGCGAGGTCATGATTTCGCGGCGGCTCTTCCGGGACGGCGAAAGCGAATACACGATCAACAAGGTTCCCTGCCGGCTCATCGATGTCAGGGACTTCCTCATGGGCACGGGGCTTGGCGTCAAAACATATTCCCTCGTTGAGCAGAACAGCGTCGCCAATCTCGTTGAAGCAAAACCCGAAGACAGAAGACAGTTCATCGAAGACGCGGCGGGCATATCGAAATATAAAGTCAGGAAAGAATCGGCCATGCGGAAGATGGAGGCGACAAAGCAGAACATCCTCCGCTTGAATGATATTATCAGAGAAGTAAAATCACAGCTCAATGCCATATCGCGGCAGGCCAAGAGGGCGGAGCAATACAAGGCGCTCAAGAAGGAAGTGAAGGAGGCGGAACTGGTCCTGGCCCTTCACACATACACGGACCTGTCCGGACAGAAGGAAACCCTCGGGCAGTCGCGCGGCTCCCTCAGCAAGAGGGATATGGAATTAACGACCAGCCTGAAAGAACTCGAAGCCGCAATCGAAGGTTTGAAGGCAGAGGTGCTGGAAAACGAGGCTTCCGTTTCCGAACACCAGGAAAAACTCTATGACATAAGAAACTCGATCAACATAAAGGAACAGGGGATCGAACATCTCAAAGGCAAGATAAAAGACATCGCCTCGCAGAAACAGAAAAACACAGCCGAGTTAGAAATGCTCCGTACAAGGGCGAAGAACCTGGCCGACGAGGTAGAAACCCTCACCGTAATGGCAGACGAATCCGGCGCGGAGATCGAGAAAGTAAGAAACAATGTCCAGGAAAACCAGGCGAGCCTTGAAGATCTCAAGACGGCGGCGAAAGCGCTGAACGCGGAACTTGAAGAAAAGAAGATTGAGTTTTTCGAGTTAGCCACGGAAAAGGCGAAAGCGAAAAACACCCTTGTCGGCCTCGGAAAGGGCATCGAAGATATCCGGAAGAGAAAAGAAAGGGACGAGAGAGAAGCAGACGAAAACAGGGAGAGGCTTGCGGGAACCCGCCGTAACCTTGATGACCTGATTGCGGCCCTGAATACTGATGAGGGCACGCTGGAAAATCTGACCGACAGCGCTGGGATGACCTCCGATGAACTCGAACGGGCGAAGAATGATCTGCAGCTGATCGACGAGCGCATCTCCGGGATTAAGGACGAAGCGGGCATGAAGTCGTCGCGCCTTGCCTCCTTGAGAGAGTTGCAGGAAAGCTACGCATGGTGTTCCGACGGAACGAAATCGATAATGCAGGCGAAAAAGGTGGCGAGCCCCGACATGCTGCCCGGCGAGACCTGCCTGGGGCTCGTTGCGGACCTTCTCGAAGTGCCCCGTGAATATGAAACTGCGGTTGAGTCCGTCCTGGGGGAAAAGCTCCAGTACATGGTCGTCAGAAGCCAGAGAGACGGCATGCTCGCCATCGACTATCTGAAAAGCTCGTCTTCAGGAAGGGGAACCTTCGTCCCCCTCGAAGTGAGACATCACAATTACGGCTCTACTGCGGAGTATCTCAAGGACGCAGTGAGACTGATCGACGTAGTCAATGTCCATCAGGGCTTCGAGAAAATAGCCGACTACCTCTTGGGCGATGTCCTTGTAATACAGAATCTCAACAGCGGCGTCTCCCTCTGGGAACGAAACGGTTTTAGAGGCACCTTCGTTACATCGGAAGGCGACGTAATAAACCCGCAGGGAGTGCTGACGGGGGGAAGCAAGACGAACGGCGACAAGAGCCTGCTTAAGACCAAGCGCGAGATCGCCGAACTCGAAGGAGACGTAGACCAGTTAAACATCTCGCTTGCGGAGGACACTGAAAAGAAAAGGGACGCGGCATCCCTCATACTGCAATGGGAAGAAGAGCTCGTCCAGCTGCGGTCGGAAATCCGCGATCTCGAGCTCCTGGTCAACGGCAAGCAGAAAGACGTCGAGAGAATTGAGGCCGACATAAGAGGGATCGAGCAGAGAATAAAGGTCCTCGATTTCAATTGTGAGAATCATCAGGCGGAAGAAGCCGCCGCCCTCCAGGAATGCACCATCATAGAAAAGCGCCTCATTTCCTCCGAGGCCCAGGAAGAAACAATGAACACCGCCATGTCCGCCCTCCAGGAAAAGCTGGAAGCGCTGAAGGCGAAAGCGGAAGAGCAGGAAGAACATCTCACGGGTGAAAAAATCCAACTCGCGTCTCTCGAAGAAAAGAGAAACGCCGACCTCAAGACCATCGAGCGGCTGGAGGCCGACCGGGCGGACACCTCCCGTGAAATAGATGTCAGGACCACGGAGCTTGGGCAGAGCGACCAGGAGATTGAAGATGTGACCGGTCAAATCTCTACCGAACAGGGTCTGCTCGAGCGCCTGTACTCGGATCATGAGGGCGTCGAAGGCACGCTCACGGAAATGAGGGCCTCACAGCAGGAGCGGGAAGCCCTGTTGAGAAACAAGGAGACGGACCTCAGGGAAGTCAAGAAGACCCACGACCAGGTTGTGAAGGAAACGAATGAACTGGAGATAACCTACCGCGAGCTGACATTTCAGGCAGACGCCTTGCGTCAGGGCATTCAGGAGAAGTACTACGTCGATCTCCAAACTCTCGTCCCCGAATTTCAGCGGCTCGATGAAACGCTTCTTGAGGAGCTGACCGCCAAGCTAAATAAGGACAGGCAGTTTGTGGAAAACTTCGGCGAAGTGAATCTGCTCGCGCTCGGCGAATATGAAGAACTGAAAGGGCGCTACGAATTTCTCACGACCCAAGTCGGTGATTTGAATGCCTCGCTCGATTCACTCCAGGCGACCATTACGAAAATAAACGTCGAATCACGAAAGCGTTTCGCAGAAACCTTTGAAGCAGTCAACGGATGTTTCAAGGAAATATTTGCGAGGATATTCCCGGGCGGCAAAGGTGAACTGAAGCTAACGGAAGCTGAAGACATACTGGAGACAGGTGTGGACATCGATATCGTTATTCCCGGAAAACGTGCGCAGAGTGTCAGCCTGCTGTCGGGTGGAGAAAAATCGCTCGCCGCCATAGCTCTGATTTTCGCCATTTTCATGTACCGGCCCGTTCCCTTCCTGGTTCTCGATGAGGTGGACGCTGCGCTCGACGACGCAAATATAAGCCTGTTTAACAACCTCGTTAAAGACATCTCGTCAAACTCCCAGATAATCATGGTCACCCATAACAAGAAGTCCATGGAGGTCGCGGAATATCTGTTCGGCATCACCATGCAGAAGCAGGGCATATCCACCATGGTCTCCGTAGCCATGAACTAAACCCCGCATTCAGGCATTCCATCCTTTGCATCTCCGAATAAAAATTGTTATACATTGACCATGTCCTTGACGTCATTTCGGGGCAGTGGAAATCATTATGTCACACAAGATTTCTCCCTCCGGTCGAAATGACAAGACAACTATGTCATTCCCGCGCAGGCGGGAATCCAGATGCAGTCCCATTGGAAGGGTGCAATAACGAAGACTGAAAATATTTTTCTTATTGTGAGAGCGGATGGATAAATGGGAAGCGATACCGAAAGCAAGGGCTTTTTCGAAAGGTTGAAGGCAGGCCTTGCCCGGACGAGAAATGCCTTCATCAAGAATATCGATGATATCCTCCTCGGAGAAAGGGTCATCAGCCAGAAACTCTTTGATGAACTCGAGGAAACCCTTATCATGGCCGATGTCGGCCCTGTATTTACATACGAACTCATCGAAAAAATGAAAGAGCAGGCCAAGAGAAACGAACTCGGAGACGCGGAGATATTAAGGAAAGTCCTCCGCGATACGATCACCGATACGCTGAAGAAAACTGAGGCGCCCCTTCAACTTCCCAAGAATGAACTTTTTACCATCATGGTCGTGGGCGTGAACGGCACAGGCAAGACCACGACAATCGGAAAGCTCGCAAACGCCTTGAAGAAAGATGGGGCGTCTCTCATGCTTGTCGCAGCCGACACCTTCAGGGCTGCTGCAATCGAACAGCTTGAGGTCTGGAGCGAGAGGGTGGATGCCCCGCTCATCAAGCAGAAGCCCGGCGCTGATCCTGCCGCTGTCGTCTTCGATGCCATCGTCGCTGCGAAGGCCCGGAAAACCGATGCCGTTATCATCGACACGGCAGGGAGGCTTCACACGAAGGTCAATTTGATGGAAGAGCTCAAGAAGATGAAGCGCATCATCGAAAGGGAACTGCCGGCTGCCCCGCATGAGATCCTCCTTGTCCTCGACGCCACAACGGGGCAGAATGCCGTCGTCCAGGCAAAGATGTTCAACGATGAAATCGGTGTTACGGGAATTATATTGACCAAACTCGACGGAACGGCGAAGGGCGGCGTGATCATAGGAATCGCGAGGGAGCTTAACATTCCCATCCGGTATATCGGTATCGGAGAGAGGCTCGACGACCTGAAAATTTTCAATAGCGCAGAATTCGTGGATGCCCTCTTCGAACGTAGCGCATAGCGCTATTGTCATTCCGAGCGAATGTGAGGAATCTTTAAGATTTCTCAGTCACTTCGCTCCTTCGAAATGACAAGAATACTATGTCATTTCCGCACAGGCGGAAATCCAGTTCTATTGCCATTTGTTCGCCCCCTCTGAGGGAGGGGGAAAGACGAATGTGTTATTTCATTTTATATGGGAAAAATATTCGCGATAGGAGACATACACGGCTGTATATCCCATCTTGACAGGCTCATAGCGCAGCTCGATATCGAAGCCGAGGAAGACACCCTTGTCTTCGTAGGCGATTACATTGACCGCGGCCCTGACTCAAAAGGGGTAATCGATGCTATCCTTGAGATCAGGAAAAACATCAGGGACGTTGTTTGTCTCACTGGTAATCACGAAGATATGTTTCTCGACTACTGTCTTGACCGCAGGAATGAAGACCTCTATATGTCGAATGGGGGCATGCGCACCTTGGCGTCGTATGGCTTTTCCCGGGAAGGCGAGGAGGAATTGATCCTGCCCCCAAGCCACAGAGAGTTCTTCACCGGCCTTCGCACATACCATGAAACTGACGATTATATATTCGTCCATGCCGGTCTGAGGCCCGGCATTCCCCTTGATCGGCAGGACCGCGAGGACCTCCTGTGGATACGGTTCGAGTTTATCAACTCTCCGTATGATTTCGGCAAGACCGTTATTTACGGGCATACGCCCGTCTCCCTGAATAGGCCTCTCATCGACAAGAATAAGATATGCATCGATACAGGCGCCGTGTATGGCGGCAAGCTCACCTGCATTGAACTGCCGAAGATGACAATATACCAGGTCTGACTTTCATGAAGATTATCGAATGCGTCCCCAATATCAGTGAAGGCTGCGACAGGAAAAAGATAGACAGTATCGCGGCGGCGCTCTCCACAGTCAACGGCGTGAGACTACTTAACGTGTGCGCCGATGCAGATCACAACCGCACAGTCCTGACCTTCATCGGAGAACCAGGGGACGTCTTGAAAGGAGCCGCAGTTACATGCGAGAAGGCCCTCGATCTCATCGACATGCGCAAGCACAAGGGCGTACACCCGCGGATCGGTGCCGTCGATGTGGTCCCTTTCGTCCCTCTGAAAGGCGCGACGATGAAAGACGCCGTTGATCTTGCGCACAGATTCGGGCGTGCATTGGGAGGGAAGCGCAATATCCCCATCTACTTCTATGGTGAGGCCGCACTTGATCCGAAAAGAAGAGAATTAGCAGATTTAAGAAAAGGCGAATACGAGGCTTTGCAAACGCGGTTTGACGACCCTCTGTGGATGCCGGATGCCGGCCCGGCCCGCTTCGATCCGCAGAGCGGCGCAGTCGCCTGCGGGGCGAGGGAGCCGCTCATTGCTTACAACATCAATCTCGCCACGGACAATCTCCGGGTGGCAAAGGACATCGCCTGTTCCATCAGGCAATCGAGCGGCGGGCTCCCGTATGTGAAGGCCATCGGCGTTTCTCTTGCGAGCAGGAATATCGTTCAGGTATCGATGAACCTCACCAATTATAAGGTGACACCGCCGCGGAAAGTCTTTGATGTTGTAAAAGAGAAGGCCGCAATATGCGGCGTTTCCATCATCGAGTCGGAGCTGATCGGCCTCATCCCCGAAGAGGCACTCGAAGGCATCTCCGCCGAATATCTACAGCTCTCGAATTTCTGCGCCGAATGCATCATCGAGACCCACCTGCGGTAATCTTATTCACTATCTTTCCCGCCCCTCTTTTATCATTCCCGCACCTACAATACAACGGTTGACACTTTTGCCGGAATTGTGTTAAAGCCCTTCATCCGAAAGTAAAGCCGTGCCCCCGTAGCTCAGGCGGATAGAGCAACGGATT
>PLMX01000185.1 GCA_003142635.1 Syntrophaceae bacterium
CCAAAGATATCTCCCTCCGTCATGGTTGAAAGGGTATATTCAACGCCTTCATCATTGGTAGAGGTGGCCGCCGCTCTTCCGCTCAAAATCATAAACATAGAGTGGCCGGGATCGCCACGATAGATGATGGTTGTGTCTGCAGGGAATGTATTAGTGATCAGGCGTGGCAAGATAGCAGCAAGGGTCTCCGTCGGAAGATCCCTGAAGAGAGTGAATTTGCGGATGTCTTCTATGGTAATCATTTCGCTCCAGGCAGAGCTGTTGTTACCTAAAAGATGCTTCTTCACCAAAAGATGAAACTCTGAAAGTGTCGGTTATATTCGTTCCCCGCACTGATTACAGAACATGGATTTTGGCAGATTTTCAGTGCCGCACTTTGGACATTTGAGGGACTCGGGTTTCTGTTCTACAGGGTGTCCGCACTGCACGCAAAATTTCGCATTGGGAGGAAGATTCTTGCCGCACTGCGAACATTGCTGAAAGACAACGATCTGGTGCCCGCAGTGAGGGCAGAATTTGGCTTCCTTGGAGACATTTTGCTGGCAGTCGGGGCAGCTGAAGGTTTCAGGTGTCGAGGTCTGCTGAGTTGATGAACTCTTAAATGCCTCGGCAAACATGGCCGGCATCATGAAGCCCATTCCCATGCCCAGTCCGGCTCCCGTCTGTCCCTCTGATTGGGCTGCCGCCTCCATGGCCATGGCCGCCTTCATCTTCAAGAGTTTATTGAGGTCATCAAAAATCCCGAGGCGGCTCTTATCGTCTATGGCCTTCTGAACTTCCGGCGGCGGCGTGATCGAATTAATGTAGAGCTGGGACAAGCCAAGACCGAAGTGAGAAAAATCTTCTTCGAGGGCTTTCTTCAGGCCAAGCGCGAGTTCATCGTACTTTGCAGGAAGGTTAAAGATGGTATCAATATGATTTCCCATGAAGTCGTTGAACCGGGAAACGATTACACGGTTGAGATATTCTTCGATAGCATCAGCCGTAAATACCCCCTGGGTTCCGACAAGGCTGTTTATGAGGAGAACCGGCTGAAGAACCTGGATGTTAAAGACTCCGAAGGCCCTGAGACGGATGAGCCCCAACTCTGAATCTCTGAAGGCGACAGGATCGCGCGTCCCCCATTTCAGGTTGGGGAAGATTTTCATATTGACGAAATAGACTTCTGCACGAAGCGGGCTGGTCATTCCCCAGGGCAGGCTGAGTACCTTTGTCAAAATGGGAATATTGGCCGTTTGCAGCGTGTGCCTGCCGGGACCGAATGCGTCGTAAGCCTTGCCATTATAGAAAAAAACCGCGGCCTGACTTTCCCGAACGGTCATCTGGGCGCCGAACTTGATTTCACCGGATCCATTTTCGGGGATTCTATGAACCAGCTCTTTGCCCTGCTCGTCAAACCATTCGATAACTTCCAAAAATATTATATTGTTGGTTCCCATATATGCGGTCCTTCAAAATCTTTTTTCTTACCGTGCGGGTATGTTCTTTTAGTCCTTGAAACTGCCGACATGATAGGCAAGCGCGGATGCTATGTCAAGGAGAAAACAGTACGCGTATTCAGGGCTTCGGCAACCTTCCGTGACTTCTCCCGCTTTTGCCGCGATTGCTTTTCAGTCTACTCACGAAGCCACACAAATTATTCTTCTCACATATTTGCAGTAGTTACAATTTCGTTATTTTGAAGTTTAAATGAACAAAATTGTTACGCATTATAACACATAACGATCAAGAGCTGAGAATAAATACTAATAAATACCGTAAGTTACATAATTAATATCGGTTAGCATCAAAATTGCAAAAGCACTATCCTTGATATATCAAATAACCCGCGGGAGGTAAATTGTATGAACTCAGGCGATACAGCATGGGTACTGGTATCGACAGCGCTTGTCTTTTTTATGGTTCCAGGATTGGCTCTTTTTTATGGGGGCATGACACGTAGGAAGAATGTCCTCTCCACCCTGATGCAATGCATCATCGTCGTGTGCCTGATAAGTGTCCAGTGGGTATTATTCGGTTACACACTGGCGTTCGGACCCGATTCAGGCTTCGGAATACTCGGAAATCTCGATTTCATATGTCTGCGGAATGTGGGTTTCAACCCGTTTGATGAATATTCAAAAACGATCCCCCATCTCGCATTCATGATTTTTCAATGCATGTTTGCCATTATTACACCCGCATTAGTCATCGGCGCATTTGCGGAGCGCATCAAATTTTCGTCTTTTTGCATTTTTTCCTTGCTGTGGGCCACCTTTGTCTATGACCCCATTGCACACTGGATCTGGGGAGCCGGGGGCTGGCTGAAAGAATTGGGAGGCCTTGATTTTGCCGGGGGTATGGTCGTTCACGGAAGTTCTGGTTTAGCCGCACTTGTCGTTTGTCTTCTGATTGGTCAGAGAGTCGGCTATCAGAAACAGCCTTTCCGGCCGCATAACCTTCCCTTTACAGTGTTGGGGGCCGGCATGCTCTGGTTTGGATGGTTCGGCTTCAACGGCGGGAGCGCCCTCGAAGCGAGCGGGTTGGCAGTTAATGCCTTTGTCAGCACCAACATTGCCGCTGCAGTTGCGGCTCTGACATGGGCAATCTGGGAGTGGCAGAAAGACGGTGCACCGACCATGCTCGGTTTGGTTACCGGTATTATAGCCGGACTCGGGGCGATTACGCCGGCCTGCGGTTATGTAAGGCCCCTTGCTGCCATACCCATCGGAATTTTAGCAGGCGTCTTCTCTTTCCTTGCCGTAACAAAACTGAAAGCCAGACTGGGTTATGATGATTCGCTGGATGTCTTCGGCGTTCATGGAATTTGCGGCGTATGGGGAACGATTGCAACAGGACTCTTTGCGGAAAAGGCGATTAATGCGGCCGGAGCGAACGGTTTTCTTTTCGGCAATGTTAAACTGCTCCTCATACAAGGGCTCTATGTCGCCGTCGTTCTTTGTTACTCAGTCGCAGTAACCTGGATTCTGTATAAGTTCGTTGAGGCCTTTATGGGCATGAGGGTTGAGAAGAAGGATGAAATAATCGGCCTTGACCTTACCCAGCATCACGAATCCGCATACACCGTTGTCGAGTAAGGAGGTTAATTACTATGAAATACATAATCGCGATAATACAGCCCCACAAACTGGACGAGGTGATGAAAAGCCTCGAGGACGTGGAGGTAAACTTGGTGACCGTGTCGAATGTACTCGGACGCGGCAGGCAGAAGGGATTGACTGAGGTCTACCGTGGCGCGAAGGAGGTAGGGAGCCTGCTGAAGAAGATAAAGCTGGAGATAGCGTGTAACGAGGATTTTGTAGAGCCGACGGTACAGGCGATCATCAAGGGAGCGCGGACGGGAGAGATCGGAGACGGGAAGATCTTCGTGCTGGACCTCTACGATGTTATCCGGATCCGCACAGGCGAACGGGGCAGCAAGGCCATAGGATAAAGGAGAGGTGCGAGAGATATGAATCTTAAAGAGTTAATGAAGTATTCGAAGGACAGGCGTCTGGAGTTCATTGATTTGAAATTCACGGACATCCCGGGATTGTGGCAGCACATCACGATACCGATCCAGCAGTTGGACGAGGACCTGGTGGTCCACGGTATCGGTTTCGATGGTTCGAGCATCAGGGGTTTCCAGCCCATCAACGAGAGCGACATGCTGCTCAAGCCTGACCCTGAGACGGCATTCATCGATCCATTCATGTCGGATCCGACGCTGAGCATGATCTGTAACGTGAAGGATCCCCTGACGCAGATACCGTATTCG
>PLMX01000167.1 GCA_003142635.1 Syntrophaceae bacterium
CTGCTGCCGATGCGCAGGGCTTCCTGGATGACGAAGTCAACGTTTTTAACCTCCTGCATGCTCTGGTTCAGAATCACATAGTCAAAACAGTTATCCGGATATTCACGCAGGCTGTGTTCAATATCATCATGAAAAACGCTTAATCCCTTTTTGACACATTCCTGAATGGCCTTATCGTCGAGCTCGATGCCCTGGGCACAAACCTGTTTATCCCTGACGAGAGGATAGAGAAGGTCGCCTTCACCACATCCGAGGTCAAGCACCCGGGACTTGGGTTCGATGACAGAATAAATTATGCTGTGATCAAGACGGATGTCGTTAGATGCCATGATCACTCACCACCAGATAACCGTTGAACGTCTTGTCGAGAAAAGGTTTAATCAGAGTTGTCTGCTCTTCCACTTCCACCAGAAAGGCATCATGGCCGTACGTGGTGCCAAGCTCGCAGTATGTTGCGTCCACACGCTTCCTTTTTAACAACCGTACTATCTCCTGCGACTGATGGGGCGGATAGAGCCAGTCCGACTTAAAAGAAATGATCAGGAAGCGCGTGTCGATTGCTTTTCCGCCGGGTATCAATTTGCCTCCGGAGAGATCAAAGTAATCAATCGCCTTCGTGATATAGAGATAGGAATTGGCATCGAAGCGCTTCACAAAATTCGCACCCCGGTAATGCAGATAGCCTTCCACCTCAAAATCGGCGTCAAATCCGAAGCTGAAACGCCCGCTCGTGAGCCGCCGGGAAAATTTCTCCTCCATGGACTGATCACTCATGAAGGTGATATGACCGATCATGCGCGCCACTGCCAGCCCTTTCTCCGGCTGGCCATATTCATAGTAATTACCCTCACGCCACGCCGGATCAGCCATGATGGACTGTCTTACCACCTCGTTGAAGGCAATCTGCTGGGGAGAGTGTTTAAGAGTCGTGGCAATGGGGATGGCGGACCTCACCCTTTCGGGGTAAGAGGCAACCCACTGTAGCGCCTGCATGCCGCCCATGGAGCCGCCCGTCACGCATAGCAGTTCGTCGATTCCGAGAAAATCGATCAGATGCCGCTGGGCATGGACCATGTCGGCAACGGTTATAAACGGAAAGTCCAGGGCATATGGCTTACCGGTAGCCAAGTTTATCGAAGAGGGACCAGTCGAACCCTTGCAGCCTCCAATGACGTTCGAGCAGATCACAAAATACCTGTCCGTATCAAAGGCCTTTCCCGGCCCGATCATATCATCCCACCAGCCTTTATTCTCCTGACCCCTGTGAATGCCCGCTGCGTGGGCATCTCCGGAAAGGGCGTGCAGCGCCAATATCGCGTTCGTCTTCTCGTTGTTCAACTTTCCGTAGGTTTCATAAGCGATGGTGATCGGTCCCAGTTTCTCCCCGCTTTCAAGTTTGTGTTCCTTGCCCGGCCCGGCATAGGTATAGTACTGCGTTTCCACGACGCCTACGGACTTATTCTTATCTGTCTTGTTTTCTTTTTCCGTCATTTAAAGATTCACCTGCTACTTCTGGAACAGCCACGTCGAGAGATACCTCTCCCCGCTATCGGGAAGAATGACCACGATCATCTTGCCTTCCGCCTCTTTCCTCTTTGCCACCTCCAGGGCGGCCCACAGCGCGCCGCCGCTCGATATCCCTACAAGTATACCCTCTTCCTTCGCCAGGCGCCTAGCTATCTCTCCCGCACTCTCGTGGGACACCTGGATGATTTCGTCCATCACGCTCCTGTTCAGCACCTCCGGGACGAACCCGGCGCCAATCCCCTGAATCTTGTGGGGACCGGCTTTCCCGCCCGACAGCACCGGTGAATCCACAGGTTCAACTGCAATCATCTTTACCGACGGCTTCTTTTTCTTCAACACCTCACCTATGCCGGTAATTGTCCCGCCTGTGCCTATCCCTGAGACAACATAATCGACCTTGCCGTCCGTATCCCGCCAGATCTCCTCCGCTGTCGTGCGCCGGTGAATCTCGGGATTAGCAGGGTTATTGAACTGTTGCGGCACGTAGCTGTTCTTATATTCCTTTGCCAGCTCCTCCGCCCTGTCCACGGCGCCCTTCATCCCTTTTGCCCCTTCCGTGAGCACCAGCTCCGCTCCCAGGATCGTCAGCAGGTGCCTTCTCTCCATGCTCATCGTCTCGGGCATCGTAAGAATAAGCTTGTATCCTTTGGCTGCACAAACAAAGGCGAGGGCGATCCCCGTGTTTCCGCTCGTCGGCTCGATGATGACCGTATCCTTTTTGATAAGGCCCGCTTTCTCCGCCGCCTCAATCATGGAGACACCGATTCTGTCCTTCACACTGGACAACGGGTTGAAGGACTCAATCTTCACGACAATATCCGCCTTCGAGCCTGCCTGCATCCTGTTGAGTCTCACCAGGGGAGTCTTCCCTATCGTCTTCGTAATATCTGAATATATGCTGCCCATGATTTGCCTCCTTGAAATTAAACCTTCGCCAGGGACTGATCGATATCGGCGATGATGTCGTCAATATGCTCCAGGCCCACGGACAGGCGAATAAAATCCTGCGTCACGCCCGTTGCCAACTGTTCCTCCGCCGAGAGCTGCTGGTGCGTCGTCGTCGCCGGATGGATGGCCAGCGTCTTTGCATCACCCACATTGGCTAAGTGTGATATCAATTCCAACGAATCGATAAATTTCTTGCCCGCCTCCAAACCGCCTCTGATCCCGAATCCGAGAATCGCCCCCGCGCCTTTCAGTAGGTACTTGGCAGCCCTCTCCCTCTCCGGACTGGACTTAAGCCCCGGATAATTGACCCAGGCAATCTTAGGATGTTTTTCGAGATGCTCCGCCACGGCCAGGGCATTCTCAGAATGGCGCGGCATCCGCAAATGAATCGTCTCCAGTCCCTGAAGAAACAGGAAGGCGTTAAACGGCGAGAGCGCCGGCCCCAGATCGCGCAGGAGAGAGATCCGCGCCTTCATGATATAGGCGATATTTCCCATGGGCTTTAAGGCTTCCACAAAATTGATGCCGTGATAGCTCGGATCAGGCCCATCGATGAGGGGAAACTTTCCGCCCGTCCAGTAAAATTTCCCTGAGTCAACGATGACACCGCCAAGGGAAGTGCCATGACCTCCGATAAATTTTGTTGCCGAATACACTACAATATCCACCCCGAAATCAATGGGGCGAAGGAGATATGGCGCAACCGTATTATCCAGGACGAAAGGAATGCCATTTTTATGGGCGACCGCGGCCATGCCTTCGAGATCCGCCACATCAAGTTTGGGATTGCCGATAGACTCCGCATAAACGGCTTTTGTCCGCGGCGTGATTGCTCTTTCAAAGGCAGCGAGGTCGTTCGATTTAACGAAACGGACATTTATCCCCAGGCGGGCAAAGGTGTAATGAAAGAGGTTGTACGTTCCCCCGTAGAGGTTGTCAGCCGAAACAATCTCATCGCCTGCCCGGGCGATATTGAGGATGGCCAGGGTGATTGCCGACTGGCCGCTCGCGACAGCCAGCGCACCGACGCCTCCGTCGAGAAGGGCCATCCGCTTCTCCAGAACATCGGTCGTGGGATTCATCAGCCGCACATAGATATTGCCGAATTCCTTCAGGCCGAATAAATTGGCTGCGTGTTCCGTGCTTTTGAATTGATATGAAGTTGTCTGGTAAATGGGAACAGCCCGCGCTCCCGTTGTCGGGTCCGCTTCCTGGCCGCCGTGCAGGGCCAGGGTCTCAATTTTCAATTTTGCATCGATCTTACTCATGTTATTTCACCTTTCATGTCATCGTGTTATGAAACGGCAATTAAATATCGCATTGATTAGTGGGGGAGAGGTGACCCATGTCGGATTGATTCCGGCATGGCGCATATTTGATTGCCGTGTTGATGCAATGAATCAGTCTCTCAGACGATTCTCTCCTCGCCGCTGAAGATACACATTATGCTTCCCCGGGCGAGACCGACAACGGTCAGATTAACATTCTTTGCCAGTTTCACGGCCTGGTTGGTCGGCGCCCCTGCGGCCACGATTATCGGTATCCGGCACCGCAGCAACTTTGATAAGATCTCCGAAGACACGCGGCCGCTCGTCAAGATCATTTTGTTTTCAAGCTCAAGGCCCCGGCACAGGGCTTCCCCGATAACCTTATCGATCGCATTGTGCCTGCCTATATCGTCACGGAAAATAAGAATATCGTTGCCGTCCGCAAGGGCGCTGCTGTGCACGCCCCGCGTTTCCTTATGCTCGGGAGATTTCGTCTGAAACATCCCCATGAATTCTTCGATCTTTTTATAATCCACTGTAAATCCATCAGGGAGCCGCACCCGGTTCATCACATCCAGGGGGTTGTGAAATATGACCCCCTTACCGCAGCCGGAGGTATATATCCTCTTAAAGAGCATCTCTTCAGATATGCCGTCACCGGCAAGCTTCACGGCTGCTTTCCATCGATCACGGTCGATGATCAAACTCTTGACGTCACTGGCTTCTTCAATAAAGCCGGAGTTAAAAAGAAAACCGTGCACGAGGTTTTCCAGATCCCCCGGGCTCGAGAGCAGTGTGACCAGTTCACTCCCGTTCACTTCAATGGTAAGGGGAATCTCCTCTGAGACGCGTCGGGAGAGCCTTTCCCGTATCCCTTTTTTTATAACGGTAATGTCAAATGGTTCCATATACTTTCACTAAGAGTCTTCCTCTTCTCTTACGGAAGGGGATTGATGGGAGACAGTATCATTTTTTTTGTAAGAACGGTCGTAGTGCCGGCTTTGAAAAAAGTCGCACTCAAGACAGCTTAATAGCTTCATGGCAAACGTACCCTGGACTTTTCCTCCGCATAATGTACCAGCCACTTGTGCACATTTCCTTCCACGGTCTGGATATGCTGGACATGCTTCATTCTTTTTCGCGTTTACGCCGCCCGCCGAGAGCCCGCATTTTTTAAATTCCCAACAGTTCATCTTTTTCTGTTGTCTCGATAACGCCATTTCCAAGTCTTACCTCTTGATCTAGTGATCAAGCATTATCTGGAGACTGCTTTTCGCTTTGCTGATTATGTCCGGCGGTACCGTAACTTCATACTGCATCTCCTCCAGCGCCCACAGTACCTTCTCCAGTGTCGTCAGTTTCATATTCGGACAGGCGGCCCGTTCAGATACAGGATAGAAAGATTTATCGGGATTTTCCTTTTTCAGACGGTGGAGAATACCTATTTCTGTCCCTATAATAAATTCCCGCGTCTTCGTTTCTCTCGCGTATCTCATCATGCCCTCCGTCGAAACCACCTTGTCGGCCAGCTCGGTGACAGCCGGTGTGCATTCTGGATGCACCATGACCTCGGCTTCAGGATAAAGAACCCTTTTCCTGGCAATATCTTCGGGCAGTATCTTCACGTGCGTCGGGCAGTAGCCCTTCCAGAAAATGAAGTCCCTGCCAACCCGTGTCGATATGTTACGGGCTAAATACTGATCGGGAGCAAAAATTATCTCGTCATCACTTCGAAAAGCCTCCCGCACTATCCGCTCCGCATTTCCTGAAGTACAGCACACATCACACTCGGCTTTGACCTCAGCCGTTGTGTTCACGTAGCAGAGAACCTTCGCGCGAGGATGTTCCCGCTTCAGTTTCCGGAGCTCTTCGGCTGTGATCATATCCGCCATAGGACAGCCCGCATTCGCATCCGGGATGAGAACTGTCTTACCCGGCGAAAGAATCTTCGCCGTCTCCGCCATGAAATAGACGCCGCAGAATACAATGACATCGGCAGGAGTCTTTGACGCCTGAATGCTCAGCCCGAGGGAATCTCCCACATAGTCCGCGATATCCTGAACCTCGGGAATCTGATAATTATGCGCCAGTATGACGGCGTTTCTCTCTTTTCGTAATCGGTTGATCTTTTCAACAAGTTCCATGCAAAACCTCTTCAATGATTCCCCCTCCCAGAACACGGTCATCCGCATAGAAGACCACGGACTGGCCGGGGGTGATTGCCTCCTGCTCTTCTGCAAATGTCACGCGGACACTGCCGCTCTCGAGAGTTACCGCGCAGGGTGCCTCTTTCTTCCTGTATCTGATCTTTGCGGAAACCAGGCGTGGCCAGGTCTCGGCAAGCATATTTAAACCTCCGGCAACAAGCCCTTTCGCCTTCAGGTCATTCTTTCCTCCTACGACGATACTATTATTCTCATGATCTATGGCAACAACATACCGGGGTGTTCTACTGCTGATACCCAGGCCACCTCGCTGGCCTATGGTATAAAATATGATTCCCTTGTGCCTACCCAGTATATTTCCCTGCATATCTAAAATGGGACCAGACTTCAAATCCTGCACCCGCTCCGATAGAAACGCCTGATAATTTTTTTGCGTCACAAAACAGATATCCTGGCTCTCCTCTTTTTGAGCAACAGGCAAGCCAGCCTCCGTCGCCATCTTCCTGACTTCCTCTTTCGTCAGGGATGCAAGCGGAAACATGATGGACCCGAGGCCGGCATAGGGAATGGGATAAAGAAAGTATGTCTGATCTTTTCTCCTGTCCCGGGGCTTTTTCAGTTGTAAGCCTCCATCCTCTTTTTCAATGGCCGCGTAATGTCCTGTAGCCAGAAAATCAAACCCCAGAACCTTCGCTTTTTCCAAGAGACTCCCGAATTTAAGGTAACGGTTGCAGTCAACGCAGGGGTTCGGCGTTCTTCCCCGCAAATATTCACTGACAAATCTCGAAATTACCTTTTCCTCAAGCTCTTCGGCATAATCGAATACATAGTGAGGAATCTTAAGCCGGCTACAGACCCTTTTTGCATCATCGACGGCAGCAGGGCCACAGCACCTGACACGATCCGCTCCATCTCTGATGCCGAGACACATGGTAACACCGGCAACGTCGTATCCTTCATTTTTCATAATCATGGCCGTAACGGACGAATCGACCCCGCCGCTCATGGCAACCAAAACTCTTTTACTCGTTTTATCCAACTGCTTCATCCAATTGAATCCACAATTTCTTAGTTAATTTGCTCTTCACTGTACTGCATTATTTGACCTCTTTCTTGTACAGCGGAGACATCGCGCGCAGTTTACGGACAATGCCGGGTAGGACTTTAAGGACATAATCTATGTCTTCCTCCGAGGTCTGTCTACCGAGGGAAAATCTCAATGACCCGTGGGCGAGCTCATGAGAGAGCCCTATGGCGGCCAGGACGTGCGAGGGCTCCAGCGACGATGAGGTGCATGCAGAGCCTGTTGAACAGGCGATCCCTTCCATGTCAAGATTCAACAGCATGGATTCGCCCTCCACGTATGGAATAGAAACATTGACGTTGTTCGGGAGCCTATCCTTCGGGTGGCCGTTCAAACGCGCATATTCAATCTTGTCAAGAATGCCCTTGATCAGCTTATCGCGGAGCAGAGTCATCTTCTCGATCTCTCCTGTCATCTCCATTTTTGCCAGCTCCACTGCCTTCCCAAAACCCACGATCCCCGGCACATTGTGAGTCGACGCCCGGCGGCCCTGTTCCTGGTCACCGCCATGCATAAAGGGAAGCATGCGTACACCTTTCCTGATGTATAGGACCCCCACACCCTTTGGTCCATAAAGTTTATGCCCCGATGCGCTGAGGAGGTCCACATTCAGTTCGTTGACATCCACCGGAAGGTGGCCGAGAGTCTGAACGGCGTCGGTATGAAAATATATGCCTTCCGCCCTCGCTACCTTACCGATCGCCGCAATCGGCTCGATTGTTCCCATCTCATTATTGGCGTGCATGATAGAGATCAGAACCGTCTTTCCCGTAATTGCCTTTTTCACATCCGCTGGATCGACCAGGCCAAATTCGTCAACAGGGACGTACGTCACTTCAAACCCCTGTTTCTCGAGAAAATGACATGTTTCCAGGACTGCATGGTGTTCTATCCGCGAGGTTATGATGTGATTCCCTTTATCACGTCTCGCGTAGGCCACGCCTTTAATCGCAGAATTATTGCTTTCCGTGCCCCCGCTGGTAAAAACAACCTCTTCCTGCCTGGCGCCGATAAATTGCGCAGCGATATATCGCGCCTCCTCGATGGCATGCTTTGTCTCCTGGCCGAAGGCATGGAGGCTTGAGGGATTCCCGTATACCTGCGAAAAGAAGGGCAGCATGGCCTCTATGACTCTTGCATCCGTCGGGGTCGTCGCTGCGTTATCGAGATATATTTTTTTCACTCTAAATCCTCACCGGATGGTCCAAAATCCGCCCTGCTGTTTCTTCTCCTCTGCATTTGTTCGATGTTTCGTCCTTTCAAAGATTGTGCATCATCGCCTTTTGAGCTTTTTCCTGATTCATCCTGACCAGCATATCAAGGGTTATCGAACTCAAGGTCTCGGAAATTTTCCCGCCTAATATCGTCCAGACGTCATGGCTCGCACAGATGGGCACCCTCGGACACTTGGATGGATCCTTCACACAGTCCACGAGAGAACAGTCCCCTTCGAGGACGTCCATGATCTCTTTCATGGTTATCTGCGACGGGTCCTTGGCAAGACTATAGCCGCCATATGCCCCCCTGCTGGAATTAACCAAACCGACACCACGCAAGGGTATGATGATTTGACTGAGGTACTTCTCAGAGATATCCTCTCCCTTGGCGATGTCCTTCAGAAATACAAGGCCATTGCCATAGTTAAGGGCCAAGGCAACCATCAACCGGACTCCATACCGGGCTCTCGTGGAAAGTTTCATAAGCTATCTTGCTTGTAATCACTACTAATACTATCGTTTGAGTAGTAATTAAATCAAAACAATGCCGCTGTCAAGAAAAAATTTACGCATTTGCTTGATCGCCGCTATTGTGATAGTTATAACCTGTACATATCCACTGTATGGTGGAATATTCAAGAAGGATATCTTCAGTTTATCATGTCGCAGAGAATCCAATACTATAGCACAAATAGGAATCTCGCCGGTATCCCCGGCCTGATTCCATGGAAGAAGTCTGTTTCTTTCAGAGAGGCACTCCTTCACGGTCAGTCACCCGATGAAGGGCTCTTCATGCCGGATCCCATCCCGGTCATTACCATAGAAAGTGTCATGGCCCTTAAGGGCAAACCCTATACAAGAGCGGCCATGCTTGTTGCGACAGCCTTTCTCGCAGATGAAATCCATAACGAGGTGCTGGAAAAGATTATCGCAGAGTCGTACAACTACCCGGTCCCCATCGAAAAAATGATAGACCGCAAATACATCATGAGGCTCGATCAGGGACCGACCGCCTCCTTCAAGGATTTTGCGGCCAGGATGATGGCGCGCTTGATGAGCTATTTCCGTGATCCGGGGAAGAGACTGAATGTCTTAGTTGCCACATCGGGAGATACGGGAAGCGCTGTTGGCGACGCCTTCAAGGGTGTAGAAGGTATCGACGTCTACATACTTTATCCGAAAGGAGAGGTAAGCGGCAGGCAGAAGAGACAACTCGATACGATCGGCGAGAATGTTCAGGCCGTCTCTGTACTGGGTAAGTTTGACGATTGCCAGAACCTTGTCAAACAGGCCTTCTCGGACCCGTCCCTCAATTCCTTTAACCTGACCTCGGCAAATTCCATAAACTTCGGGAGGATCCTCCCCCAGATTATCTATTACGTCTACGCCTATGCACAACTGGCCGCATCCGGCGAAGAAATAGTCTTCTCCGTTCCTTCGGGAAATTTCGGCGACGCCTTGGGATGCGAATATGCAAGAAGGATGGGCCTCCCTGTGAAGAGGCTTGTCATGCCAACTAACGAGAACGACGAATTCCCCAAATTTCTGGAAACAGGCATATACAAAAAAATATCGCCTTCCCGGGCGTGTCTCTCCAGCGCCATGAATGTGGGTCATCCGAGCAACCTCGCCCGATTCTTCGACTTGTATGGGGGAACAGTTGATCGCGGGGGCACTGTACATGGATACCCGGACATAAACGAGATGAGGCGATGGATTTTCTCCGTGAGCATCACCGACGAGGATACAAAGAAGACGATCAGAAAGGCATATGATAAATATGGAATCCTGCTGGAGCCGCACGGAGCGGTAGGTTGGAAGGGCCTTGAGATTTACCTCGAACGATGTGGTGACTTCCCTTTATGCGTATCTCTTGAGACAGCCCATCCGGCAAAATTTCCCGACGAAATCGAAGACCTCCTGGGAATAAGCCCTGAACTGCCTAAGAGCATGAAGGATATTGACCGCAAAGAAGGCAACTCCATGGAGCTTTCAGCAAGCTACGAAGAATTCAAGACGTACTTGAATAGCCGCCTCAAAGTGCGATCATAAGTGAAATAAAGAAGGTCAGATGTCACGCCTGCATCGCACTTTCTTCAACTTGGACTATTTAATATCAAATTTCACATACGTTCTGCCGGTTATATTGACCTTTATGGTAGCATCGGATTGCCTGCTGTTCGCCAGTTTAATGTTCCCGAATGGTGTCACGGTTCCTCTCGGCAAAAAATTAATGGTCTGTCCGGCTCCGAAACTGGCAGCGATGATTTTAATATCCGACCCGAATGCCATAGGGCTCCGCGTGACAGGAGTAGATGAGCCCGGCTGGATGGTATAGGTGTTTCCGTCAACATCAAACGCGATCCGATAGGTCTTGCCCTCAGATGCCGCCCTCGCCCTGTACACAAAGAAATCAGATACAATCTCTCTCGCCGCTGACTTGAGATTCCTGTTTAACGTATACGCATGAAGGGCCAATCCGCCGATCGCGGTGATTATTGCCAGTAAGGCAATGACGATCATCAATTCAACAAGTGTAAATCCCTTTCTCGATTTCATCATTTGTGACCTCATGACAAGTCAGAAATAAAGCGGGAAACGGATCGCTGATTGCTAATCTGAATTTCTACAAATTGTTTAGACTTATTGGTCGGCCCGGCAATAGATGCAGGTGTGATTTAATACGTGTGCATAAAAAAAGCAATACGGGAAAAATACGTAAGAAATACTAGGGGAAAAACCCGTACCAAGGTAGATTTACAGGCGGAGCCCCGGAAAAATGCTGTAAAAAATGGGTTGTGATTTCTCGAACATGGCGGCTGTCGGCAGGTCGCGTTGCCGTTCCTATTTCATTTTGTTCCGGCTTTTCAATGTCAGAATATGGTCCATGCATGCAGGAAGCTCATCTTGATGATGCGTTACATATAGGAGATTTGTATCCGTATCTCTGCCGATCATCTCAATCAGGCCCAGGAAGAGCTTCCGATTCTCCCGGTCGAGGCCCTGGCATGGTTCATCAAGTATAAGAAGCTCGGGCGACTTCACCATGGCCCGGGCGAGGAGCACCATCCGTCTTTCCCCGGAAGAAAGGCGAGTAAATATATTATTGGCGATATTCGATATGCCGAAGAACTCAATCCATTTTTCGACCTGCCGCTTGTGTTCCGAATCAAGATTTCTATAGAGTCCTATGGAGTCAAAGATCCCGGATGCCACCACATCGCATGCCGCCATATCTCTTCTGTAGAGCGTTTGCATCTCTGAAGAGACCATGCCGATGTGCTCCTTGATATCCCATATGCTCTCTCCTGATCCCCTCCTCCTGCCGAACAAATATATTTCATTGGCATATGCCTGAGGATTATCGCCTGCGATCAAACTCAGGAGGGTGCTTTTTCCCGAGCCGCTGGGCCCAACAATCGCCCAGTTTTCGTTTCGCCTGACAGTCCAGTTCAAATTATTCAAGACCAGCGTATTCCCGTATTTCACCGACACGTCCCTCATATCCACTAATATCCCGTTTCTATATGATGCACTGTTTACAGCTCCGGGCTTTCTCTTATCCAACGTAAACCCATGGTCAAAATATTTCCTATCATACAGACGGTTCAGATTTTCAGTTGTCAGGATATCGTTTCGTTTGCCCTGCATCAGTACTTTGCCATTTTTGATGAAGAGGATGTTTGAAATAAAGGGAGGAATCTCTTCCGCGCGGTGAGTGACCAGGATTATTTGAAGTCCCTGCCTCACGAGTCCGGCGATGGATTCGGCAATTTTTTTTCGTGATCCCGCGTCGATTCCCGCAAAAGGTTCGTCGAGAATCAAAATCTTCGGAGATTTTATTAACGCCCTGGCAATGAGCACCTTCCTCATTTCACCGGAGGAGAGATGACGTATACCGCGATCCAGAAGGTAGCTGATACCCAGAGTGTCCGCGATTCTCCCAAGGTGAGGCGAACCATCGCTCCCATGATGAGCCCCGGCAAGAATTGTTGTTCTCGCTTTTTCAAAATCATCGAGCTTGCCGGCGAAATTGCGCGACATATCCTGAGATTTCTCCCTTGCAATCAAATGTTCCTGGAGTTCGGATGACACATAACCGATTATCTCGGAGGGATGCTCTCGAAAGTGATGAGTGATGCTGCCACGAACATAGGGAACATCACCTGTGAGTACCCTGACCAGCGAAGATTTGCCGGCTCCATTTGGTCCCAGTATCGCCCAGTGCTGACCGGTCGTAATTTTCCATGAAGTGTGGGGCAGGATAAATTTGTCGCGTAAGCGAATTGTGATATCTTCAAGTGTGATTAATGGTTCGTCCATATATCTGTTTATGCATGCCGGCTATTATTAATACGGAGGAGAAAGTATAAGATGGCAACATGGATATTTCCGTTCTGTATGCCTTATCGCCTTATTTAATCTAATGCCGCCTCTTGAAGAAAACAAGGTCTAAACGCCATGACCTTTTTCATTTATCTCAAATATCTTCATGACTGCCTCTGCCATGAGCCTGTAGCCTTCTTCTGTGGGGTGCACGCCATCATACTGCACCAGAGATTCGAAAGGGATTCCATCCGCGATCTTCTTTTTCCAGTACTCGTGCACAAGCGCGACAGGAATGCTATAGTCTTCCCCCAATACTGTGAGCTGCTGATAATATCTTTCTACGCTGCGGTTATCATCATTGTCCCCAATATAATCTGAGGTTATCAGGATGATGTCCGTATCGGCATTTTCGTTAATTCTCTCAATAATACTTTTTATATTTTTCTTAAATTGCTGTTCTGTAAATCCCGAAAAGGCATCGTTGATTGCGTATTGTATGAAGACGCAATCGGGATTGTAGTAAAGAACGTCCCCCATCAGCCTGTACAGGCCGGAATCGGCCGTATCGCCGGGGATGCCGCTGTTAACAAGCTTGAATCTGCTTTTGGGAAACCTCATGCGAAGCATCTGCTCCAAGAAATCGATATACCCCTTCGAGACCATCCATCCCTGCGTCAGGGAATCGCCAAGGGCCACGATGGTAATCGGCGTCCCGCTCATGAGTTTATTTATGGTTCGGGTCGGTTTAATCATTTGCATTCACAATCTCGTAGGAATCAAGCAACATCCACAGAATTCTCCAAACAAGGCCTGCGGGAAGTAAATAAGAATTCGGGAGGCATCGGTTTTGGCTACTAATGTCAACAGTTATGAACCGATGAAATACGGTTATCACGGGCTGAGACGGCAAGTAAGGCTCAAACTTTACCAAGAAAACGAACCTGTAACCTTGAATAGGCACGACTATGCAAGACAAGGCAGGATCGTATCACGCCTTGATCATAAAAATATACGGATTTTATCTATTATTCTTTGCTGCCAGCCTGTCTCAACCGAACACAGCCTACTTGTCTTTCTGCTCGCCGAAACCCTTTTTTGAATCCTCAGCAGTCTTAGCAATCTTATGGCTCTTTACGATGCCATTGTCATCGAAGAGGATAATGAGGCTTTTGGTAACGCTGGTCGTCCCGCCGTATAAAGGTATGGTGGACGTACTTGTCTCTGACCACTCATAGAAATACATCTTCTCATTTTCCATGGTCTTAGTGGGCGGACCGAATTCCATCACCACGTCCGACTTTGTCGTCTTGCCGTCGACAACACTGCTTTTCACCTTCGCTTCATCGATCGTCGCCCCATGCTTCACGCTCTTCATGCCGCACGCGGAGAGAGCTACTAACAGACACAATACGCCAATCAGCGGGAAATATCTTTTCATCGTCAAGCTCCTTTCAGTTTCTGTTGATGAGTTCTTTCTACATCAGAGTGTCCGCGATTTCAAGCGCTAAAGCTGTCTGATGTTACAGCAGCATACCGAATATTTCAAAATGATGTCATCGCCGCCGCGGTGCTTGAATCATCATGTCTTCAACTTCGCGAGCGAAATCTCACCCTCCTTCTTAATGTAATCGGGAAGTGCGCTCGCGAGCACACGTCTCAGCAGATCCTCGCTCCAGGGCGCCGCCATACTCCCGAGGGCGCGGATGGCCAGCGCCTCCCTGAGGGTTTTCGGCGGATAGACCCTGTTTACGGAGTTCATCTCCGGGTAGAAGAACTGGACATATCCTTTCCGGACGTTCAATCCGTAGACGTTAATAGTAATGGCTGTATCGCTCCCGAAGTTTTCCATTCGGTGAATCCCTTTATTGAGCGGCAGCACATATGTCGTCTCACCCGGCTGAAGTACGATTGAAGAAACCTCCTCCAACTCTGCGTACCCTTCTTTTTTCCCGTCATCGAGGCGGATGTACTTGCGTTCTCCGATGGGTCGAAGGAAGCTTCCGATGATTCCCCATGATCCGTGATCGTGAACGGCGTCAGTGAGACCCGGGTCCCAAATATAGCACAGTACAAGGAAAGAGCGATCGGGGCTTCTGTGCAGGGTGATCTCGTTGGGCCAGATGCCGGGCTTCTGGTTTTCGGAAAACTCCTTATCGAAAAGAACCCTCTCAAGGATGTCGCCGATCCACTCCTTCCGGCTCACAAGTTCGCCCACAAGCGACCGGCCTGTTCTGATGAGTGTTGATATGTCCGGCTTGCCCTTAAGAAGGTCACTGAAGCTTTCACAGAATTGTTCCAGATTTGTGACAGTCACCTTCACGCTTCCTCTTTCTTCCCGTGTTCTCTTGTTCCAGATACCGGAACGGCCTTCTCCTTCGTGAGCCCGTATTTCCGCACGTGCGTCCAAGACTTGTATTCAGGATCATCGGGGTTTGCGGCAAGGGCTCTCGCCTCCTTGAGGTATTTCTTTTGGATACCTTTCCCTTTGTAGAGCATCCGATCCTTGCCTATGGGACACACCTTGGTGCATGTACCGCAGGGGTAACAACCTCTTTTGGTCAGGTCCTCGGCCATCTCCAGACAGGCCATTTTGTTGTAATCACCGGCTATGCTGTCATTGCGCAGCGTGAGCGCCTTCTTCGGACAGCAGCGGCAGCATAACCCACACTTGATGCAGAGTTCCTTTTCCACGAGGGGGTCTGCCGGGATTTCGGCTGCCGTAAAGACGGAGACAAACCGCACCCTGGGCCCGAATTCCGGTGTCAGAAGGCAGCGGCTCACGCCGATGGTACCCAGCCCCGCGTATTTTGCAGCCATCACGTGACTGAATGCAGCCATGGGCGCGTCTCTCAAGGCCTTGAGGCTCGCATACACATCACGGCCGAAAAAAAATGAGGCGTGTCCCATGCGGTTCAGATGCCGGGTCAGGTCATAGGCCAGTGTATCGAGCTTTTGGTTAGCCGTACGGTAAAGATCTCTGTGCAGGACGGAGGGGGTCGTCTCCACGATAGGAAGAGGCATTTCCAGGCCGATGACGATAACGGTCTGGGCCGATGGCCAAAGGGTCCGGGGACGGAAATCCGGTGGCACCTCCCCGGTGTCACCCCAACGTTCCACAGGAGCAAAACCAACAAGGTCCGCTCCCCTATCCTCGCAGAAATTTATGATATGCTCTTTGAGTCCCTGACCTTCGACGGAGCTTTTTTCGCGCTGTTCCATAGACCTAATTTATAACCCATTCTTAACTGAAAGTAAAATCTATTGGCCTGAGAGTTTGGTGATCGGTAATTGTGCCGGTGGTACGCCAGCGGATGTGATTCAATCGACGCGACTGATCAAATCATATACCGTCCATTACCTCGTCATGACCAGTTTTTGTTCTTCTTTGGGAACATACCACTTGATAAAATTATACCCGATTCCCAGAGGCGCAGGTTCGATGCCGTGGAAGCGGGCATGGATAATAGGCAGGGCATCGGGCACATACAGAAACGTATACGGCTGGTCTTCCGCCAATATCTCCTGTATCCTATCATAATATTTTTTTCTTTCTTTCTGGTCGAAGGTGTCCCTTCCCTTTTCTATGAGCCTGTCAACCTCTTCGTTCTTGTAGGATATAAAGTTCAGCTCCTGCGGTCCTGTCTTGCTCGAATGCCAGACATCGTATATGTCGGGATCGAGAGGTATGGTCCAGCCCAGGATTGTAGCGTCAAAGCGCCGCTTATTTATAAAGTCGTTGACAAAAGCAGCCCATTCCAGGACTCTGATCTTAACCTTGATTCCTATCTCAGAAAGACGCCTTTGAATGATCTCTGCACATTTTGCCCGGATCTCGTTTCCCTGATTCGTAATTATTTCGAAAACAAAAGGTTGCCCACCTTTATACAGTATGCCGTCACCGTCGGTGTCCTTCCATCCGGCAGCCGCGAGAAGCTCCTTCGCCTTCCGCGGGTCGTAGGGATACGTCTTTACATTGGGGTTATAAACCCAGGTACCCGGCTTGTAAGGACCAGTGGCTTCTTTAGCCAGGCCCAGCAAGACGCCCTCGATGATCTCGTCTTTATTGATAGCATATGCTATGGCCTGCCGCACGCGTTTGTCAGCGAACAGCGGATTTTTCAGATTGTATCCCAGGTAAGTGTAGGAAAAGGAGAGATACCTGTACTTATTGAAATTCTTCCGGAAGAGATTGTTCTCTGTCTGCCTCGTGTACTGCAGGGGCGTCAGGTTCATCCTGTCAATGCCGTTTGCACGCAGTTCGAGAAACATGGTGGCAGTATCCGGTATGATCCGCATAATGTAGCCGTCGATATACGGCCTGCCCTCAAAATAGTCCGGGTTGGAGATGAGGACAATCTTCTGGCCGGGCACCCACTCTTTGAAGATGTACGGTCCTGTGCCTATGGGATGTCGTGTCAGGGGAGATGTTGTGATGTCTTTCCCTTCGAGAAGATGCTGCGGCAGAACCGTTGTTCCCCAGCTCATGAGCGCGGGGGCGAAGGGCTTGTCATAAGTAACACGGAAGGTATGATCGTCCAGGACTTCCGCCTTCTTAACCTTGAGAAAGTCACCGGAATAGGCAGTGGGCGTCTTGGGGTCAATCGTAACCTGATAGGTATACAAGACGTCGCGGGCGGTAAGAGGATGGCCGTCATGCCACTTAACGCCCTTCCTCAGGTGGAACGTAATGACGAGCCCGTCCTTGGACACCTCCCATGATTCAGCGAGGTCGCCCACAATATTTACGTCTTTGTCGTACTTGACGAGACCGTTAAATACCAGTCCGGAAATCTCATGAGAAGTGCTGTCTGAAGAAAGGATGGGAATCAGATTGCTGGCGTCACCGATGGAGCCCTCAACCATGATATCCCCATAGGCAGGTCCGGAATCGGTCAGGTTCCTGGCGGTGACTCCCTCATCTTTCTGACTGCAGCCCCCTAAGGCTATATGAGCGGCCATGATAATCAGCAAACTAAAATGCGCTAAATTCCTCATGGCGAGAAGATTACAGGATACAAAAGACCTTTTCAACGAAATTCTGCGCTCTTTTGAACTTGACACACCCATGCCTCTCCCCTATAGTTCTATTCGTTTGCGCGCCAGTTTCCATGAAGAAAAAACCAAAATGCATTCTTTGTGCAGCTTCTTCAAAACAGCATAAGCCCATGACCGGCAAAGCTAAACAAACATATGAAAAATTGAAACGCAAGATGGAACGGCCTCATCTCGTCCTCGCCACAGCATGGGATATCCTCAGTGACGCAGTAAAGAATTTCTCGGCCAACGGCAATACCAATCAGGCCGCGGCCATTTCGCTTTATGCGATGCTCTCTTTTGTACCTCTTTTCATTTTAACCCTGCTGATAGCAAGCTACATTTTCAGCTCGCATCCGAACATTCAGAATGAGCTAATTGAAAAAATCAGGGGTTTTCATCCTTACATCTCGGAATCCCTGCTATCCCAACTGGGCCCTATGGAGCAAAAGAAACAACTCTTAGGCTGGGTCGGGATCATAAGTCTGATATGGTCTTCCGCCATGATCTTCAGCGCTATTGAAACAGCCATGAACATAATTTTCCGCTCGCGGGGCCGCCGAAATTACTTCGCATCAAACCTCCTTGCCGTTGCCATGATTACCATGGGGTGGGTTGTAGGCATAGCCAGCGTGGGGATTACATATATTTCCACAACAATTGTGAAACAACCTCCTCTTTTCAGCAATGAGTTTATGATCATTCCCTTCCTGTATGGGGCGCTGTTTAGCTATGTCCTCCCTTACATGCTGACGGTTGCATTTTTTACGATTGTCTACAAAATAATCCCCACGGGGAAAGTAAGCTGGAGAAGCGCACTTACAGGCGCTGCCATCTTTTCAGTTCTAATGGAAATTGCTAAATATTTTTTTGCCTGGTATGTGTCCGGTGATAAAAAATATAATGTAATATTTGGTTCTCTCGAAACCGTCGTCATTCTCGTGCTGTGGGTTTTCTATGTGGCATTAATCCTGCTGTTCTGTGCGGAGCTTATTTCTTCGTATCAGCGAAGAAATCTGATCCTCCTTGAAAAGGCCTTCCTAAAACCCAGGAAACAAATCATGAAAATCGAGGAACGCCTGTTCAGAAAATTCGGTCGCATGTATCCCAAAGACACTTATGTTTTCAGACAGGGGGACACCGGTCAGGAAATGTACTACATCCTCATGGGTAACATGCGTGTGGCGAAAACTGCCGGCCAGATAAAGAAGGTCCTTGCCGAAATGGGGCCGGGAGAATACTTCGGCGAAATGGCGGCTCTGATCGAAGCGCCTCGTACCGCTTCCGTACAAGCGACGGAGAACAGCAACGTGGCCGTAATTGACAGCGATACTTTTCGCAGCCTGCTCCGTGAAAGCGGCGATGTGTCTCTTTTTATGCTCAAAGAATTCTCAATCAGAATCAGGGAAACGGGCAACGCCCTGGGCGAACTTACCCAAGCCTGGACGAGATTGATTACCGTCCTATATTTTCTCATGAAGTGGCCCATGCCGGGCGACGGCGACCCCCTTCACGAGCTCGCCATGTACACGAGGAAAGAGCCTGTTGAGATTCAACAGGTCTTATGGGACCTCAGGGACCAGGGCGTCGTAGCCATCGAGGATGGACATGTTTCCGATTTCAGTAAGGAACGTGCCTGGGAACTACTGAATGATCAGGTTTTTTTCTCGGAAAGACGCCTGGAGAGACGAGAGTTAAACGTCCATATATGAATTTATTTTGATCCCCCTATCATCGTCAAGTTCATGGCCGTCAGCACACCCCCAACGCAGCAGTCTTCATCCTTAGACACCATGATGTAGAGCACCAAGTTATAAAAACTTGCAACCGTTCGGACGATAGATTAAAATGACAGGCAGATATGAACGGCTGCGGAATGATCTATCCTCCCAGAATAGCATTTAACCTCCTGAATTGCCCTCGACAAAAGGTTAGAGATCCGTTTCCAGCCGGGAATGAACTTAGGCTCTGAGACAAATTTATGATAAGCATATCAAGACTATGCTGTGGCAAAGCGGAAACTATGGATTCGCTTCGCTACGGCGATGAGAAGCATAGACGGCCTGTGGTCGTCTGGAACATGACCAGGCGGTGTAATCTCAACTGCATGCACTGCTACTCAAGCTCCCAAAACATCAGCTATGCTAATGAATTGACCACAGACGAGGGGAAGAAGCTGATATCCGATCTTGCCTCGTTTGGATCACCGGTCCTCCTCTTTTCCGGTGGCGAGCCCATGATAAGAGAGGACCTCCCTGAACTGGCCGAGTTCGCCGTAGACAGGGGTTTGAGGGTTGTCTTATCGACCAACGGGACCCTCCTTACAAGAGAACTCGCACACACATTCAAGAAAGTCGGCGTTTCCTACATCGGCGTAAGTGTGGACGGGATGGAGAAGACGCACGATACCTTTCGGGGCGTAAAGGGGGCCTTTGACATGACCCTGAGGGGGATCAGAATCTGCAGGGATGAAGGAATCAAAGTGGGAATGCGTGTTACGATGAACAGGAAAAATATTGCAGATATTCCTGCCCTCTTCGAACTCATGGAAAAGGAGAACATACCCCGTGCATGTTTTTATCACTTAGTCTATTCCGGCCGCGGTTCGAAGCTGGTCAACGAAGACCTCTTTCAGGATGAAAAAAGGCAGATCCTGGACCTTATCATGGAAAGGACCATGGCCCTGTTCGACCGGGGAAAGCCCAAAGAGATACTAACAGTAGACAACCATGCCGACGGACCCTATGTCTACATGCGCCTTCTCGAAGATGATCCCGAACGAGCAAAGGAAGCTATTGCACTCCTTATGGTGAACGAAGGTAACAGTTCCGGAAGCGGCATAGGCTGCGTGAGCTGGGACGGCGAGGTTCATGCCGATCAGTTCTGGCGGGGTGTCTCGTTTGGAAACGTGAGAGAACGTCCCTTCAGCGAGATATGGATGGATACGTCAAACGAGCTGATGTTCAGGCTTAAAGACAGAAAGAAATACGTAAGAGGAAGATGCGCCGATTGCCGTTGGCTCGATATTTGCGGTGGAAATTTCCGGGCTCGGGCGGAAGCGGTCACAGGAGACATATGGGCTTCCGATCCGGCTTGTTATTTGACGGAAAAGGAAATAGCAAAGTGACGGCTCGAAAAAGGGACACTTAAGAAATTAAACAAATGTGCCGACTATTAACCTTGAGGGGAATTGATTGAAGTTGATAGGTAACTTTGACATCTCTTATTTAAGAATTACTGCAGAAGCAGGGGCGTGTGCGGATGGATGAACAGAATCCAGCCAGGGAATGGTTCATGGAGGGATGCAGATATGACCTTCTTGATCCACAATCCGATAAGGCAATAGAAGCATACAAAAAGAGTATCATTCTTGAGCCAAGGTTTACGGATGCCTATGTTAACCTCGGATTCATTTACCTCCAGAGAGAAGATTACGACTGGGCCCTGGTATGCTTAGAGAGGGTGGCTAAACTCGAACCCAATAATCCCGAAGCTTACAACAACCTCGGCTATGTCTACGAGAGAATGGGAAGGTTGGGACGTGCGCGGCAGATGTATGAACGGGCGCTCATACTCAGCCCGGGCAATATTGAAGCGATGTTTAATATAGGCCACGTCTTCGAATTGGAAGGAGATTATCACGGAGCCGTAGAACAGTATAAAAAAGCCATTGAAGCCGACCCCGATGCCGTGACACCGCGGTTCTTTCTGGCCCTCCTGTATGACCGCCACGATATGTTCGATGAAGCAATACAGGAATATCAAGGCGTCCTCGAAAGGGATCCCTCCCATGTCAAAGTCCTCTTTAACCTGGGGACCCTGTATGTCCAGTTAGGCGACTATAATAATGGTATTGGATTCTTTAAGAATGTCCTGGCGATAGATGAAAAGAACCCCGAGGCATGGAATAATTTGGGGTCTATTTTTGAAATTACGGGTCAACCTGAAGAAGCAATCACGGCTTACCAGAAATCTCTTGCGTTAAACCCCTATCAAGAAGAAGCTAACATTAATCTCGCGCAGATCCAGTATGAGGATTACCGTACAAGTCCGGACAGCGGAAAGAAGGAAGAACTAATCCGGAGGCTTCACTTTGTCCTTTCCATAAATCCGCAAAAGACAAGGGCAGAGCACCTTCTCCACGAGCTTACAAAGTAAAATCTTTGATAAAGAGACCGTAAGGATTTATGCCGGCCTCTCATTTCAGTTTGCCCGCGATAAACTCACGCAGCTCACTCCACATGGAAATAGGATCAACTGACGGTGCAGCTACGAGCTTTTCATGCTTTTTCATGATCTGCGCCGCCAGAGTGCCAGCTATCTTCATCCGATGCTCATGCGTGGACGATTGAGCCTGTTTGAAAATGTGCTGGGGAATATTCACCGCAAACTTCAAACCGCCTGCCTTCACTTCTACGGAAATGTCGTTTTTGAGCATACGCTCTTCGAGAGAGGGCGCAGGCACATCCACAGTCCTTGCCTTCTCTGCAATGATCTCCTTTTCTTGCGACTCTTCGGCATCTTTGGAACGGCGTCGCTCCTTGAAGGCCTCAACGGAAAGAGCCCCGTGATCATCGGAAGCCTGTATCGCTTCTTTCTCTGCTGCTTGTGCGACAACCTCACCGTCAGGCCGCTTTCGCGGCTTCCTCTTCGGGATGGCAGGCCCCGTCAAGTGCCGGAAGCGCTCGCCGATCTGACGAACAACCTCCCCGGAAACCTGCATGAACTCATTTGTCTCCCCCGCCTTCAGCGATAATTTGCACATCTTGTTTATCAGACGGGGTACGCCGTGTTCAGAATACTCCCACAAGAAACCATATGCATCATCAGCAAAAATCTGCCTTGCTCCTCCTGCGAGCTTCAGCCGGGTTTCCACGTAACCCTTCAAGAGACCCTCGGACTCTATTTTATCAATCCTGCTCAACGTCCCTATGCGTTGCAAAAGGTTGGCGCGTTTCGGGTGTTCCAATCTTCGGGCCAGTTCCAACTGTCCTGCAAGGACGATGGTAAATAAATTCTTCTGATCATCCTGCATATTCGTGAGTAATCTCAGGCTTTCCAGATTGGTGGGCGATATTGCATTTGCCTCATCGATAAATATCAAAACCTTCTTGCCTGAATCTATAGTGTCAAACAATATCTTGTTGAATTTTTCGAGGAGATCAATCTTTCGTCTTTCTTCACACTTCCTGCCGGCAAGCTGGCCAATAATTTCCTTCAATAGCTCAATGAAGGACATATCGGGATTTGTCACCAGTGCGATTTTATATTTTTCATGATCGAGAGAATCAATAATAATCCTCAGTGACAAGGTTTTACCCAGACCGACATCACCCACGATTACCGCAATGCATTCATTCCCTTCATCAATGGCAAATAGAGTCTCTGCTATGGCGTTCTCCATTGAAGAATGAGAATCTGAGTACATCGTCGGGTCAGGGACGTTGTCAAAAGGCGGTTTTTGCAGACCCCAGTACTCGTAATACATAGATTCATAACCTCCTCGATGGCTGAATGAGACACTCGAAACTACTAAAGTTCTATAAATCTGAGCTTTCTGTAAGCTCTTCACTCCTTGACAGATAATCAAGGACATCCTGTAATAGGAAGCGTCTGAGCCTGCCAACCTTGAAGCTTCTGATCTTCTTTGACCTGACCAGGTTTATGAGCAGGCTGTTGCTGATCTGCAGCATTTGACAGACGTGTTTCGCCTTGAGCATTCTCACAATATCTACCTTCTTGAATTGGAAATTGAAAATGATCTGCCCTTCTGTGTGCCTTTGTATATCTAAAGATACGCCGGTTGAGTCTCCGTTCAGGAAATATTTTACATACCGGTTGGACTTGACGAGATCATACTGCTCGGGAGTCAGATTAACGGAAATCGCTTCATTAGTTTCTTTGTCCGGTTCTTCGAGACCGTGCGGCTCTTCCCTCTCGCACATCGGACTTTGATTGAGCGCTGTGGAGGCAATCTCGATCAATTCCTGCCCGTATAGCATTTGTGAACCGAGCTCAGGTTGCTGCTGTCCCCGGGTCTCAATGGCCTCGCTTCTTCGTCTTCTAACAATAGAAATTTTTTCCATTAGCTTTTCCTCATAGAGGAAAACGAATCATGAACCGCTCATTTTCCACTGCCTGGCTTTTCCTGTCTTATGAAAACATTGCAATTTTTGTGCCTTTAATTCCAACTAATTGCCTGAATCTTAATTAACAGCTTCAGATAAATCAATATAATATTTGGAGCTCCAAGGCAAAGACAAAGGTCTTCACAGAACAAATATTTAGCAAGCATTCATGATAAAAAAGGGGGCATGATTGGAGGTAAAGATGGGGGGCGATTTCCTCAGTATGGGCGCAATGGCAAGGTGTTTCTTAAATTCCCTGTCAAGGAATTGCCTCACAAGACTTCTTTTCCACCCTCGCGGATGAAAAAAACTCCTGTAAAGCGACAGGTCACCTTCATAAAAATCACTGACTTTGAGCTCTTGGGCTTCCGGACTATTGACCGGGAGGTTGAAGATCGCAAGATTGAGAAAATCGATCTCTCTACTGTGCCGGACTGCAAAATCAAGGGTCTTACGCGCCTCGGCAACTGTTTCCCACGGAGTTCCAAAAATCAAGTAGACATAGGTTGCTATGCCTGCCTTCTTCAGCGTCTTCAAGGCGGCGGAAGCTGTCATGAGATCAAAACCCTTTTGCATGTTGTCCAGGACATCCTGATCCCCTGATTCCAGTCCGAGCTGCAACATGACGCAACCAGATCGTTTCAGCGCGCGGCAGAAATCGAGGTCCGTCAGTTGCGAGGATACTCTGACAAATCCGTACCATGGAAGTCTCAAAGATGATCCCGCCACACCCTTCAGAAGCGCCGGACTAACTGCATTGTCCAAAAGATGGACGAGGCTGGGTTTTGTTTTTTCGGCAAGGCTGCTGATATCCTCAAGTGCCTGCTCCACGGGCGCGGGTGCATACGGATTTCCCTCCGCCCTTTCAGGACAGAACGAACAGCGGCTCCAGTAGCAGCCGCTCGATGCACTGTAAGGCAGGACAGGACCCGGCGCCAGATAGTTGTTCATGGATAATACATCATAATCGGGAGCATGATGTCCCTGCCTGTGGGCTGCACCGTGAATCGAAAGAAGCGCGGCCTCTCCCGGCCCTGCCACCAGGTTGTCAACGAGGCCGCCAAATGGATTCGACCATCCACCTCGCCGCATCCACGATGTGACCAGCCCGCCGCCCAAGATTACCCTGATGCCTGGCCACTCCCGTTTCAAGAAGCCGATCATGGCAAAGGTGCACAGCGCCTGGCTGAGATAGTTTAATGAAAATCCCACATGGGCAGGGCATTCCTGCCCCAACGCTTCCGCAAGACGCTTCTTGAAATATCCGTAGAAGGGATTCTGTTCGGGTGTTTCGGAAGCTCTTATCAAATCCGCACTTCTGACCGGAGAGAGATTCCGATCAAGATAATTAGCGAGACCCAGATGCACGCCGCTCTCCGACGCCGCCACCTCGAGAACCCTGTTGATGTCTGCTACTGCCCGTTTATACCGATCAACATTCTTATAGGTCTCCCAAGAGCTTAAAGCGGTAATATTGGTTCCCAAGTTGCGGAAGGAACGGTTCGTCCAGGTATTCAATAAATTTTTAGGAATCACGCCCTTGTTCCCGCCAGTCGTCCGCTTCCCGGGGCGATACCCTCCCGGTTCTCTTTCCGGGAGGAGGCTTGAGATACCCTCCAAATTGGCATCAATTACTTTGCAACGGATGTCATGGGCATACATGACGCCTGCCAGTTTCGCCAGTCCTGCCGGCGGCTCACACGGTTTAACAACAGGTGGATATATAAGAATCATGAGAGAGGGTTTGGCTCGTTAGAGAAGTTTGTAGAAATAATATAATAGCCATTTCTTTCCGTGAAGGAAAAATAGACGATGTTCACATTGTCAGCTGCCGGTTGAGTTTGCTCCTGCCGCGATTTACAAACACTAGAATCGCATGATCATCGCATCTGAGGCAGTCTGAGTGGGTTCATTCAAGAGACGGTCTCTCCGTCAATTTTCATAAGCAGCTCAATCATGTTGCGGTGTATCTTCCCATTTGTGGCCAGGACATGCGGAGCCTCAAGGTGAAATGCGCCGCCGAAGATATCCGTAACGACACCTCCCGATTCACAAATCATGAGCCATCCGGCAGCAGTATCCCACGGCATGAGTTTCAGTTCCCAAAAGCCGTCAAAACGGCCGGCCGCAATATAGGCCATATCAAGAGCAGCGGATCCGGCCCGGCGAATAGCCTGGGCGCTTTTCGCCATCCCGTTAAAGTAATTGATATTATTGTTTCTGTCAGACCTTATGTCATAAGGGAAACCAGTAGCCAGCAGACTCCTGGAAAGATCAGCCGTATTCGATACGGTGATTTTCCGACCATTCAGAAAAGCTCCCTTCCCTTTTTCCGCCACAAACATTTCGTCCAACATGGGATTGTAAATAACACCCGCATGGATTTCACCGTCTTTTTCAAAGGCAATGGATACGCAGAAAACCGGATACCCGTGTGCATAGTTCGTCGTCCCATCGAGAGGATCGATTATCCATCGGTATTTCGAACCCCTCGCCGTTTGCGCCGACTCTTCGGCAAGGATGTCGTGGTCGGGATACCTCTTGCGAATTCTGGAAGTAATCATCCCTTCGGAAAGCCGATCCTCTTCCGTGACAATGTTTATTTCCCCTTTATAGTTTATTATGTGTTTGTCATTGAGCCTTTCTCTTAAGAATATTCCTGCTTCTCTTGCTACCGCTATTATAAAGTCGATACAATCATCCATAAACCAACAATTCCTATCAAGGGATATTTTAATTCTGCGTACTACTTCAAATTCGCATTCGGCCCGGCTCCGTTCAGGAGTAAGTATTGCAAGAATGCACTCAGATCTTAAACCCAAAAATGTGGCAACATATACCAAGCTTTCCGATTTTTTGAAAGCTGCATCTTTCTGTTGCGTGACTATGAAAATGATGCTAATTATATCTTTAGTATGATCTGCTTAATGTCAGGCCTTTCAAGCCCTTTCTCTTACTATCGCACCTGACCGGGATATTAAACATGGTTGATACGACAAAAAATACAGGCCCTTCCCCAAAACCGTACCGAGGTTTCGGTATTACAGAACACGATCTCAAATCGATCAGAGAATCCAAAGGGTTCACATTAAGAGACATATTCGAACGCACCCGGATCAGCGTTGCCACTCTTGCGGCAATTGAGAATGGAGAATTTCACCTGCTGCCGCCGCCGGTTTTTACCAAGTCATTCATAAAAATATATGCAAAGGCTCTGGGTATCGACAGCAACGTAATTCTCGTCCGTTATGAGAAATACTTAGAAACACTCAATCCGACTCACCGGGATGTAAAAATCAAAGAAATCCCCAAGTCTGCCAGGCTGTTTTACAAGACTTTCCTGTGGGCAGCATTGATTATTCTTATAGTTGGTTTTGTCACTTTCTCGTTATCTACCCATGAAACAGCAATCGACATCGTGAAAAATCAAATTCCCGAACAGGAACACAAATCAGCCGATTTAAAAACAACCGATGATATTGGAAAAGTCCCTAAGAGTGAAGTTGTGGATCAGACAAACGTGGTTGCAAAGACGCAAGAAGGAGAAGCCCAACCAATCCCTCTTGCGCAGACGCAACCAGCCCCCCGCGAAACTCAAGAGAAGGAGAGGGTGAAGCAGGTCACTGCATCTGAGGAAACCAATAAAACCCGGGGCGACACGGCCGAAACACATAAAATAACCATGGGGGCCAGAGAGATGACGTGGTTAAGAATCACTGCAGATAATAATCAACCATATGAAATTTTACTGCAACCCGGTGAAAAGATAGAGAGAGAAGCGTCGCACTTTATTGTTGTTGTGGGCAACGCAGGCGGTATAGACATCACATTTCAAGGAAAATCTCTCGGCAACCTGGGTAAAGAAGGCCAGGTTGTGCACTTAACGCTCCCCTGATATTATAGGTTTGAGAACGGCGGCTTGGTACCTTAGAATTGTTAATAATCATCAAGAAATGAGGTCACGGAAATATGTTTGGAATAGGCGTGCCTGAATTAATTGTAATTCTTGTCATCGTTCTCATCGTCTTTGGCGCCGGTAAGCTCCCGGAAATCGGTGGCGCGATTGGAAAAAGCATAAAGAACTTTAAAAAATCAGTCCGCGAACCGGATGAGAACGAAACAACGCAGGGCACTAACACTAAGAAGATCGACGAAAAGAAATAGAACGGAAGCAGGCTAAAAGGGGACATCATCGGGCGGCGCTGATTCGGAGCCTGCTGACGCGAGCGTCTGATCATCAACAGCGGCCTCCTGGCTGCGCATTTGCCCCTTTGAATCCAGCATTTGCATGTTTGACGCAACAATCTCAGTAGTGGAACGCTTTACGCCGTCTTTGTCTTCCCAGGAACGTGTCTGAATTCGGCCTTCAATAAATATCAATTTCCCCTTCGCAAGATAATTGCTGCAGATTTCGGCCAACTTGCCGTAGGTCACTATCCTGTGCCATTCTGTTCTCTGAATCTTTTCGCCGTTCTTGTCTTTCCATTGAAGATCTGTTGCCATACGAAAATTGACCACCATAGTACCGTCAGGTGTGTATCTTACCTCGGGATCCGCTCCCAGCCTGCCTATTAATAATGCCTTGTTAACCATTATTCCCCCTCCTTCCTCTTTCTTGAGAAATGCTAATTAAGTTTGTCTGTGTGGCAAAAGAGTTCGTCACTGATAAAATGCATGTCGGCCATACATTATATTTTACAATCACACAACATAAATACGCGAAAAACAGTATTTGACAAGAAATTAATGAGGGAAAAATATTCGTTTTTTCCTCATTAATTATGCAATATTCAATCGCTTAACAGGGCAACACTGAAAATCATTATAAACTATTGCCGATATCTACGATAATTCAGAATATGTCCCGTATACTTCCAGTTCATGGCTACATTGCCTTCACAGGGATATCACTATCGATTATCGTCCCGTTACCAAGCTGACCATAGAGATTGTACCCCCACGTCCAGACCGTGCTATCGATCTTCAGAGCAACAGTATCGTAAACGCCTGCAGCAACGGCCTCCACACCAGACATTCCGATGGGTTGCACAGGGGTAACGCTGCCGGTCGTAGTCCCATTGCCAAGCTGACCCTTACCATTACCTCCCCACGTCCAGACCGTGCCATCAGTCTTCATAGCGACAGCGTGGTCGTAGCCTGCGGCTATGCCTATTGCGCCCGTGCCGACCATTCCGCTTACCTCCACAGGGCTCCAAACGTCGGTCGTATCTCCATCACCAATCTGACCAACATTATTAAACCCCCATGCCCAGACGGAGCTGCTGAGCGCGTCATTCCGCAGGGCGACAGTGAATAAGTTGCCTGCGGCGATGGCCATTATGTTAGCCAACCCGGGAACCTCCACAGGTATATAACTGTCGGTCGTAGTTCCGATGCCAAGCTCACCATTACCGTTATCTCCCCACGTCCAGATAATGCCGCCGCTGCTGTTCATAAGAGCAACTGTATGGTCGTATCCTGCTGCAACGGCTATTACGCTCGACAGACCGGACGTTCCGCTCACCTGTATAGGAACAGGGCTATCAGTTATACTGTTATTACCAAGCTGACCATGGTTATTATACCCCCACGTCCAGACGGTACCGTCATTTTTCAGTGCGACAGTGAATCTATAGCCTGCTGCAACGGCTGTCATGCCTGACAGTCCACCCACCTGCGCAGGGGTACGACTATCAAGCCCAGGCCCGTTACCAAGCTGACCATTACTATTACTTCCCCACGTCCAGACCGTGCCGTCATTCTTCAGGGCAACAGTATGGTCATAGCCTGCTGCAACGGCTGTCATGCCTGACAGTCCGCCCAGCTGCGCAGGGGTATCACTATCGGTTATCGTCCCGTTACCAAGCTGACCATTGCTATTGTATCCCCACGTCCAGACCGTGCCGTCGCTCCTGAGGTAAACGGTGTGATATGACGTCGACACCGCACCGCTCCCAAAACCACTGAAGTTGAAACCGCTCCCACTCAGGCCATAGATAGTGGCATTTCGGTTTATCGGTCCAAAGGTGTATCCTGCGAGTGACGGGGTGATAGTGTATGAGCTGTAGTTCGATACGTCAAAGCTATAATTACCATGACTATCTGTAGTCGCGGCCGCTGAACTATCGCCGGAAAGAGTTACCGTTACACCTGAGAGCGGTGAACCGCCTGATGTAATCGTGCCAGAAAGCGTAAATGTCTCGGAGCTGAACAAGCTGCCACATCCTGAAAGCATAACTATTGTAACCATACTTAATAACAAAACCAACATCGCTACAGAAAACTTCATATGTTCTACCTTGCTATAATTCTTCATACTACCTCCGGCAGGATTCAATCTTCTTTAAGTAACATAAATTTTCTAATGTAATTGAAACGTTTTTGATTACCTTACCTTACCTTAATTCGCCAATCTCGCGCAGTCGTAGATGTCCTCATAGTGTTCATCTTCTGCCACTTCTTTCGCTTCCTGTCCATGAATTTATGACTTTTCTTATCTAAAGAAAATTGACAGTCCTACGATGGCAAAGTGACCGTCAATCCCATAGTTTGGTGTTCTGGTATACGCGTTAGACATGTGGCGAAGCCTGTATCCAATGTTAAGGGCTATGTCTTTAGTGAAGAAGAAATAAGACCCTGCGCCGGCAGTGCATGAGAATATAAATCCTTTTGCTTGTGTCTCTGTTTCCAAATTGAAATAGTGGGGACCTACCACGCCCAGAATATAAGGGGAGAACCTTTCTGTCAGCGGATAAGAATACTGAACTCCGAGACCGATGCCAAACTCTATGTCCTTTGCAGGTTCCGTAACATAATTTAATTGAGGTTCAAGTATGAAAGAAAGCGTTCCTTTATGGCCAGCTATATTCGAGAAGAAGACTTTTGCATCAATCCCAATGCGTAAGATAAAAGGAATCACCTGATAGCTTCCTTCGTAAACTGACCCTTTTCCATATCCGGAAATAAGTCCTAACTCAGAAATTAAAGGTGTCTTGGACGTTACTCCTTTGTCTGATTTTTCATCAGCAAAGCCTATTGTCGGAATAACAATAAGAGCGTGACTAAATACAATCAAAAACGCGAACAGTCTGAATTTACCTGCGACTACTATCATGATCGTGATATCTATTCAACACAGAGTGTGACCTGCCCCCAGAACATATACCACATGTTAAGTTAGAGTTCGGCCATTTTGAGGGCTCCCCAAAAACTGTACCAGCTTTAGGGGGGCAGGTCATTTTAATGACATTTATATTTTTTTATGTTAGCATAAAAAAATATGATTCGGCATAATAATTATTTCTTGTTGACGGCTTTTAAAAGTGTCCATTCTTATCTTGACTGGCAAGACAAATCTTATGGCCGTCGAAAAATTGTAAGATTGCAACATACATTTGCTCCTTGTGATAAGTGTTTGTGGTATAATTTTTCAGTGTTTTCTGTTATTTCTGAGGAAAAACTGGGATAGTGTCTGACTTGTTAATTGAATTCGGTGGCGAGCGCAAACATCTTCGCTTGCTGCGGAGAGCTTCAATGATTTGCAGTATGGAAGTTATAAACATAAAACATCATTATTTGAAGATAGTAAGAGTAGTGAATATTACCATAGGGTTATTACTACTTGCATCTCTGGTTTTTTTTGCGAGGAATATCATAACGGTGGTTCAAAAAAGAGATATGAAACCTCTTTCAACTGCCCCGATCGAATCCAGGAAACATGAAAATAAAAGTATTCAGGAATATGAAGCGCTCCTTCAAATCAACCCGTTTGGCGTATCTGTTGGTTCGGTGAAACAAGGTCGTTCCCAGGGAGATCAAGCAGCATTTTCTAATATTAGGCTCGTGGGAACAATTTCTGGAAGTGATAAAAACGGCTATGCCGTTTTTATTGGCGGCGATGGAAAACAATCAATGCTCAAGACAGGCGAGACCGTGTTCGGGTTGGGAGAGCTTAAAAGGGTTGAAAAAACCAGCGTATTCATTCTTCATAAAAATGGGAAATTGGTGAAAATTAGTATGCACGATCAGCTAACCTTAAGCGATATGCAAGCTTCCAAGGGTACTACAGGAATAGCCGGACCAGTGCAATCTATCGGAAAGGGGGAGTATATCATAGACCAAAAGGCAACGCTGGTTGCTTTGGATAATCCTGCTCAGATCATGACGGATGCAAAGCTTATCCCTAACATGGTAAAGGGTAAGCTAGATGGGTTTATTCTGCAGGGAATAAGAAAAGACGGTTTCTACGATAACTTGGGTATGAAAAATGGCGATATCCTTTTGCGGATCAATGACTCCAACATTTCAAATCCCGAAAATGCACTTCAGACCTTTATGGCCTTGAAGGGGATGGATAAAGTACAATTAGATATAATCAGAGACGGTAACAGGGTGACTCTCAATTATCAAATCAGATGAGGAAAACCAGTAAACTATGTATAACATAATAGTAAAAAGAGTCTCAATGCTAATTTTTTTGGTGTGTGTTTTGACAATGTCAGCCGATACCATGGCGGCATTTAAGACGGACAGCATGGTCACATTCAACTTTGTGGATGTCGATCTGCCAGTCATCACAAAATTTGTGAGTGAAATAACCCACAAAAATTTCATTCTCGATGAGCGTGTAAAAGGAAAGATAACGATAATTACGCCTACGAAACTGAGTGTATCGGATACATTCAATCTCTTTACTGCCGTTCTGGAAATGAAAGGGTTTACTGTTGTTCCTTTAGGTGTGGACGCTTATTCCATTATTCCCACTTCGGAGGCAAAACAGAAAGGGTTAAAATTTAATAAAGAGAAGCAGCCCGTCAATGCAAGCTATGCAGCCCAATTGATTCCGCTGAAATATGTTTCAGCGGCAGAAGTAATGAAATTAGTCCAGCCAATCATATCGAAAGATGGATACATATCGGTATTCGGTCCGGGTAATCTGCTCTTAGTTATTGACTCAGGTGTAAATATTGCAAATGTCGTGTCAGTCATCGATGCTATTGACAAGCCATCAGAGAACAGGGGATCGATTAACATCTATTTCCTTGAAAACGCCGATGCAACTGAACTGTCAAAGGTGCTGGAAACACTAACTAAGTCGGCGCAGGCACAGCCTCAGAAGCAGCCCTCAGTTGCCTCAGCATTTGAGTCCGTGAGCGGGATTACTATAACGCCGGACAAGGCCTCCAATGCCCTCATTATTGTTGCATCCCCTTCCGACTATCAGAATATACTGCCGATCATCAAAAAACTGGATAAGCGGCGTCGACAGGTATTTGTTGAGGTCATGATTGCAGAGATATCTTTGAATAGACTCATTCAACTTGGCTCGCAATGGCGGGCTGCTGTACAGTCGGGTGGGGCGCCGGTAGTTGTTGCAGGTGTCGGAAGCGTAGACACAAGCACAATCAGCTCTATCATCACCGGTCTGACAGGTCTTACCATCGGAGGCCTGGGCAATTACTATACCATACCGCAGACCATGATTTCTGGGGCGACATCGAATGTGACAGCTCCCGGTATTGCGGTACTCTTTAGTTTGAGTGATTTCAGGGATGCCCTAAACGTCCTTTCAACTCCGCAGATATTAACATCAGACAACAAAGAGGCGCAAATTCTCGTTGGCCAGAATGTTCCTTTTATTGCATCAAGACAACAGGACATCACGACTGCGAATACAGTGCTTAACAACATCACTAGGCAGGATGTAGGCATTACGCTGAAAATCACCCCCCAGATTTCTGAGAGTGAATACGTAAAGATGGATATATATCAGGAGGTCTCTGCACTCGTCGGGGGGCAGTCGGATAATATTTTGACCACTGTCGGTCCAACGATTACCAAGAGATCAACGAAAACATCGGTGGTCGTCAGAGATAAACAAACTGTCGTAATCGGTGGGCTCATGCAGGATAGCGAAGAAGAGACAACGACGAAGGTACCTTTCTTCGGTGACATTCCCCTGATCGGATGGCTTTTTAAATACAAGACAACCCAGAAGACTAAGACCAACCTCTTAGTATTTCTGACACCTCATATAGTTACAGAAGCAGCTCACTTGGGCCAACTTTCCAGAGATAAGCTAAATGATTTTACCCAAAAAGAGAAACTTTATATTGAAGGGGAGCTGATCGTGACATTCAAAAGCGGTGTGACAGAGGAAGCGGCGAAGACTATTGTTAATCGTCAGAAGGCTGCGATTATAAAAATTGTCAAGGAGAATACATATCGCATTAAGCTAAAAGAGGGAATGAGCCTGGAAGAGGCCGCCAATCAATTCTCAGCGTTGCCGGAGGTACAGAAGGCCGAACCTATTAACCTTATTCAAATGCCCGGTAGTGAAGGTGAATTGTCGCGACCCTCTGTTCCTTCAAGTGCCACGAGTGAAACTTCTGTAAAGCGAGATGCCCAACCTGCTGCAGTTTTACCTGTTGAGGAGAAAAACCTTAAGGGTCAAACTAAAGACCTTGCTCCTGCCGCTCCGTGAAAGGTTACAAAAAATGGCAAATATGCCATTCAGATAAAAGCTTATCCTGAAGCAGAAAAGAAAGATGCGATGGTGCTTGCAGAGGATCTGAGAAAAACACAACCAGATGTTTACATGGAAAGAGTTAAGGCTCGGAAACGGGGTGACTGGTATAGAATATTGATCGGACATTTTGCCGGTATTGAAGTTGCTGCAATTATTATGAAGGAAAGGAAAATTTTAGAAGCGCATCCGGGAAGTTTTGTCCAACTGAAATCTGAAGGACGATCATCAAAGCTGAAACCGGAAGAATAAGAAAGGTGTGAACAAAACCTGGAATCCGATATGGCTGACAGTTGTCAAGAAAAAAATAGTTCTCCTGTCCTTTTTTTAAGGGTTAAACTTTT
>PLMX01000144.1 GCA_003142635.1 Syntrophaceae bacterium
CCACCTTTTGAACGTTACCAATCCTTTTGAAAGGCAGAGAATATGTTCTCCAGCTTCATTAGCATACAACGTTCGATCGCATTTGTGCTCGCCCACTTTCACCCCTTTACCTTCTCCCGTCCGTTGGTATATATCCAACCCGTTCCACTCAGGAACATACGTCCACCTAGCCTTGGAACCCGGTGCTTTATACATAATTAAAACCATATCTTTTCCTGAATCGAGTATGATTTGTTGGTACGCCTTTTTGGACACCTCTACTGCATTACCGTTGACGCCATTCTCTTCTGGTATTTCGAATAATGTCGCTCCCCCTCCCCTCCAAAAATATTTATGGGGGCCATTATATTTTTCTACTGTTACCTTGACGAATTCCTCTTTTCTGTCCAGTTGTCTCCACCACTGAGCGCCAGGAGGTCCCGCAAGTATAGGGCATTGAATATTGCTGACTTTCGTTGGAAGCCGTTCATCCTTCGCACTGCAATTCATTACATTGCTCCCAACAAATAGAGTCGATAGGACCATAATTACTGTAAACACCTTCAGTTTAGCATTAAGCAAGACATACATAGTTCCTTTCCTCCTTTTGGTATTCCTCATTACTCATTGATGTTCCCCTGCCGCTTAATGAGACATCCATGGATGTACTAAGGGAGAAGCTAAAGCTTCAGAAAGATGGCGTTGAACATGTCTTTTACAATCACTTGTTAAGGCCTGTTCAATTTCGGAACCTCATACGCGCATTTGATGCAGCCGTTGAAAAGGCTGGTATAGATGACCTGCGCTTCCATGATTTACGACATACTTTTGCTACTCGTCTTGTTCAGGGAGGTGTGGGGATATATGAGGTTCAGAAGCTAGGGAGATGGAAAAGTGTTACCATGGTTCAACGATACGCCCACCATTACCCTGAAAGCCTCAGACCGGCAATAGAAGTCATGGATGGCATTAAGAAACCAATTATCACAAATTTATCACAATTACAAAAAAATGGGGTTCATAAGCCCCATATACAACTCGTAACATCTTGATATTTCTGGTGGGCCGTATGGGACTTGAACCCACGACCAACGGATTAAAAGTCCGCTGCTCTACCAACTGAGCTAACGGCCCACCCATGGTATAATTTTTAAAGCTTGCCCTCTTACTAAGAAGACTCTGGAGTTGTCAAGAGAAAAAGCTGTCAGTCACCAAAGGGATTTCTGATGATAATCGTTTCGTCACGGCCCGCTCCCACAGAGACCAGCACCAGTTTCGCGCCTGCGAGCTTTTCCAGTCTCTCAATATACAACCTGGTATTGCGGGGAAGATCCTCAATCCGCCTGGCCTTGCCGATGTTCTCCTTCCATCCTTCCATCTCTTCATAAACGGGCTCGCACTGCTCAAGGAGGCGATGGTTTGCAGGAACGGACTCTGTGAATTCTTCCTGTGGTGTCCGGTAGCCTACGCATATCTTCACCTTTTCGAGACCTGTAAGAACATCGAGTTTGGTGAGGGCGATTCCCGTTATTCCGGAGAGCCGCAAAGATTGTCTTACCAGAACAATGTCGAGCCAGCCGCAGCGCCGTTTTCTGCCTGTAGTGGCGCCGTATTCATGACCCACATCACGTATACTGTCTCCGATTGCGCAGGTCAATTCCGTGACAAACGGACCTTCTCCCACCCTCGTCGTGTAGGCTTTGCATATCCCGATCACTTCGCCGACGGCTGACGGCCCCACACCGGTTCCGCAGCTTGCATTGCCGGAGACGGTATTTGATGACGTGACATAGGGAAACGTGCCATGGTCGATGTCCAGGTGACATCCCTGGGCTCCCTCGAAAAGGATTCTCTTTCCTCTCTTGATCTGGTCGTTTATGACCATCGACGTATCAGTCACATACGGCCGGAGACGCTCGGCATAGGTTTTATATTCGTTGTAAATCGCTTCCGCATCCAAGGGGTCTTCCTGGAAAAGTCTCGTCAGGTAAAAGTTCTTTTCCTGCACATTCCTGATAACCTTATCTCTGAATATGTGGTCATCTAAAAGATCGCACATCCGTATTCCCACCCGAGCAATCTTATCTTCGTAGGCAGGTCCGATGCCTCTTCCCGTAGTCCCGATTTTCTTGCCGAGGCCGTGAGACTCGCGGGCAACATCAAGCTTCCAGTGGTAAGGCATGATAACGTGGGCTCTCTCACTCACGTACAGTTTCGTGTTGGGCGGCAATAGTCCCCGGTTCTTGAGGCTGTCTATCTCTTCGAGAAGAACTTTGGGGTTTACCACCACCCCGTTGCCGATTACACAAATCTTGTTATCGTGCAGGATTCCTGAAGGTATCAGATGCAGGACTGTCTGTTCACCCTTTACGACCAGAGTATGGCCGGCGTTGTTTCCGCCCTGGAACCGTGCAATGACGTCCGCGCTCTTCGCATACAGGTCAACGACCTTTCCCTTGCCTTCATCACCCCATTGTGTTCCAACAACAGCGACATTTGCCATTAGCCATTCTCCTGTCTACATCTCCAGCTGCGTAATGGAGATGATATTGGGCAGCTTGCGGAGTTTATCGAGAACATCCCGATTTACCATCGTGTCCGTTGTCAGGACTACGAGCGCCTCTCCATCGATCTGCTCACGGCTCAAGTGGAGTCTCGCAATATTGACATTGTTGCTTCCGAGGCTTGTGCCGAGATTGCCGATAACTCCGGGCTTGTCGTAGTTGGATACTACCAGCATATGTCCCTCCGGGATTACCTCGACAGTAAATTTGTTGATCCTGACGAGTCTAAGATACTGCCGGCCGAAAATAGAGCCCACCGCATAGCAGGCTTCCTGCGCTGTTTTGACGGTCAGCGATATCGTGCTCGTATAATCCTTTGCCTCGCTGCTTTTTGACTCGACAACCCTGATGCCGCGTTCCTTGGCGATGAGAGGCGCGTTTATATAATTAACGCTCTCATTCAGTATAGGCGTCAAGAGCCCCTTGAGCAGGGAAATGGTTATGGGAGCGACATTGTAATTCAGGATATCTCCGCTGTACTCTACCGTCACCTCGTTGATGCCGCCCTTAACCAATTGCGCCTCGAATGTCCCCATTTTCTCCGCGAGGTCCAGGTAAGGCTGGATAACAGTCAGCAGTTCGGCGCTGACAGACGGGAAATTAACGGCATTTTTGATTTCTCCCTTGGTGAGAAAGTTCACTATCTGCTCGGCGATGGCGATGGCCACATTGACCTGGGCTTCGTCAGTCGACGCGCCCAGATGGGGAGTGCAGATTACGTTGCCGAGGGCAAGGAGCTCTTTATTCTTTGTCGGCTCTTCTTCGAAAACATCGAGGGCGGCGCCGGCAACTTTTCCTGAGACGAGGGCGTCATAGAGGTCCTTCTCATTGATGATGCCGCCGCGCGCACAATTTATCACATAAACGCCTTTCTTCATCGTGGCAAAAGCCTGGGCATTGATTATGCCCCTTGTCTCCTTTGTCATGGGGGTATGGACTGAGATAAAGTCGGACTTCTGCAGCAGCTCATCCAACTTGGCGAGCGTGATTCCCAGCTTTCCGGCCGCCTCCGGTGAGATGAACGGGTCATAGGCGACAACATTCATCTTCAGACCCATGGCCCTGTCGGCAACGATGGTGCCGACGCGTCCGATACCGATGATACCGAGGGTTTTATTATATAGCTCGGTACCCATGAATTTATTTTTTTCCCACTTTCCGCCTTTCATGGACGCCGTGGCCTGGGGTATCTTCCTTGCGAGTGAAAACATCATGGCTATTGTATGTTCACCGGTGGTGATGGTATTGCCTTCTGGGGTGTTCATGCAAACGATGCCCCTCTTGCTCGCCGCGGCAATATCCACGTTATCGAGGCCTATTCCCGCCCGTCCGATAACGGCGAGCTTCTCCGCGTGGTCGATGATTTCTTTGGTGACCTTCGTGACGCTCCTGATGGCCAGCCCGTCATAATCCTTGATGATGCCTTTCAGTTCATCAGGTGTGAGGTTTGTCATTACATCGACCTCAATCCCGGGTGCGTTCTTCAGTATTTCAATGCCCTCGGCAGCAAGGGTATCGCTTACGAGAACTTTTTTCATAATCGTGATCCTCCTGAAATTAATTAATGAGATATCTTGATGATCCAAATGAGATCATAATTCTTTGACTTTCTGATTATAGACCTTTTCCATTTCCGTGAGGGCGTATTTAACATCTTCCGGTTGGATCGTCGGGCCGCACCAGAAACGGAATCCCGGCGGGGCATCCCTGTAAGAATTTATGTCGTGGGCAATATTCTTCTTCCCGAGTTCGCTGGAAATGCTCTTCAAAAACTTTGCCTGATCGTCCTTAGAGAGCTTGCGCACTTTTTCACCAATTACAGAGAGGCACACGGATGTGCTCGACCGCGTGTCTTTTGAGGCCGCAAGGAAATCGATCCAATCATTTTTCCCCACCCAATCTTCCACGGCCTTAAGGTTTTTCTCGCTCCTCTGTATGAGACCGGCCAGTCCTATTTCCTTTGCCCAGTTGAGGGCATCAAGATAGTCTTCTACACAGAGCATGGAAGGAGTATTGATGGTATCGCCTTCAAAGATCGCTTTATCGACCTTGCCGCCTTTCTTCATCCGGAACACCTTGGGAAGCGGCCATGGCGGATCGTAAGTCTCTATACGCTGTACGGCCTTTGGGCTTAAGACGAGCACGCCGTGAGCGGCTTCACCGCCCAGGCATTTCTGCCAGGAATACGTCAGCACGTCCACTTTTGACCAATCGATGGTCATGGCAAATACGGCGCTTGTGGCGTCGCACATGGATAACCCCTCACGATTCTTTGGAATCCAGTTCCAGTCGGGGATTCTTACGCCGCTCGTTGTTCCATTCGCAACAAAGACGCAATCATTGGACCAGTCGACTGACTTGAGATCCGGGATCTTCCCGTAATCTGCCTTGAGGACAGTGGGGTTCAGTTTCAAATGTTTGGTAATATCCGTCGCCCAACCTGCGGAAAAACTCTCCCAGACAAGTACGGTAACAGGCCTGGGCCCTAAGAGCGTCCACATGGCTGCTTCAAAAGCGCCCGTGTCGGATCCCGGCATTATTCCGATAAGGTAATCCTGTGGGATTCCAAGTATCTCCCTGCTTTGGGCAATGGCTTTTACCAGTTTTTCCTTTCCCAGGGACGAGCGATGGGACCTGCCGACCGCGGCGTTCATGAGGAAATCAAGACTCCAATGGGGCCTCTTGCTGCAAGGCCCGGAACTAAAATTTGGATTATGCATACTTTACTATCTCCCGATTTTTTTTATAGACGCTGAAATATATCAGCATTGAAATGATTACTCAAGATTTTTTGAATTGGTTTCGTATTGACTGCTGCGTTAAAAAAACATATGTTCATGCTATATTGGCGTATTACAAAGGGTTATTTAATTGAAAAAGATTAAGACAGCATTTTTTTGCCAGAACTGTGGCCACCAGTCACTAAAATGGCTGGGCAAGTGCCCCTCATGCGAGGAATGGAACAGATTTGCCGAGGAAGAAATAAGGGCCATTGACCCCGCGGGTCCCGCGGGCATCGAGTTCAACGAAGCCCCCTTGCCCATTGACGAAATCGTTGCCGATGAAAAAGAAAGGNNCTCTACATCTCCGGTGAGGAATCGGCAAAGCAGATAAAGCTCCGGGGCGCGCGGCTCGGGGCCTCATCAAAGAACCTTTTCGTCCTGGTTGAGATAAATCTGGACAACATTGTCAAACATATTAAAGAGATATCACCGAAGGTGGTGGTAATTGATTCCATTCAGACCATGTATTCACCGGTCCTCACGTCCGCGCCGGGAAGCGTCGG
>PLMX01000255.1 GCA_003142635.1 Syntrophaceae bacterium
CATGACTACGTTTTAGCAATGGACGGGAAGCCAATAAAAAGCATTAAAAAATCGTTCAAGACAGCCTGTAAGAGCGCAGGGTTAAAGAATCTGTGGTTTCATGATTTGCGGCGCACCCGTATTGACATGTGGGAATCTCTCTACAATACTTACCTCATCAGGGCCGCTGTCGGCCACGCTATTCCGAAAGCCGATGAAGTCCACTCCCGTTACATAGTCATTACTGATCTACGCCTGAAAACTCTGGTGGCTGGATCCCCAGATATCATATTGGATTTTTAAACCGCAGATAGACACCTATATAGACACTTAAGGGGTTACAAATCATAAGTTAGATATGCAACCCCTTGATTTAAATGGTGGGTCAGGGCAGAATTGNNGCCGGGATTGAACCGGCGACACCTGGATTTTCAGTCCAGTGCTCTACCGACTGAGCTACCGACCCTCCCTGTTTGTTATGTTATTATGCGGAAGTCTCGTCTATAAAAAATCCCCTTCCTTGTCAAGGCCTTTTTCATCGGGCGTATAAGCAGGCCCATCAACGATATTCCGGACGCGGATGACAACTGTCGCCGCTATCTTGTCATGCCAACCCTGTTTCTTCGCATCAAATGCGATCCAGACAAATCCCATGTAAAAAACTGTGGCAGAAATAATGTACCCCACCCATCTGAGAAAAGCGAGCCCGAAGGTCATTTGCTCCCCCGTTGACTGAACCACCTTGAGGCCAAAGATCATCTTTCCGGGTGTCTGTCCGGCGGCGCCGTGAAAATATGTAAAATAAAACATGCTTATAAAGACGGTCATAAGGAGATAGATAAACACAAACGTGATTGTCATTTGCTCAAATCTCTCCGGCAGCATTTCGCGGTAGTGAGTGAGAAAGCCCATGCTCAATGCCAGCATGCCTATAAAAAGGATGAAGAGAGAAGTGAAAAAGAGGATTATCTTATCGATGGAAAACGCCATTGCTCTTCGCCAGAAGCCGCCGTAATCACCATTCACCATTACAGATTATCTCCTTCCGGTTCTCCTCCGAAGATACCCAATTCATACTGAATAATGGAAAGAATAGTGACGGTGGCCGTCTCCACCTTCAATACATTCCTGCCCAAACTTACGGATATGAATCCCCTTCTTACGGCGCTCTCCACTTCCTCTCTTGAAAATCCACCCTCCGGACCTATCATGACGGTGACGTCTTTTGCTCCTTCATATTTATTTTCACGCAATAGTTTTTTTATGCCTCTCTCAGATTCTTCTTCCCAGAAAATAATTTTGAGCGGCGCCCCTTCCACAGATGCAAGCATCTCTTCAAAGGAAAGAACGTCGCTGACTTCCGGTATATCGGCCCGCCCGCACTGCCTCGCCGCCTCGGTGGCTATGCTTCGCCAGCGCGACACCCTCACATCGGCCTTCTCCGCCGTTAATTGGGGGACGGATCTTGCAGCCCGAAAGGGGATGATCCTGCGGGCGCCCAGTTCGGTTGCCTTCCGGACTATCGAATCCATCTTGTTCGCCTTGGGGAGGGCCTGAAGAACGGTGATGTTCGGAGACTCTTCCTCTATCCTGTTCTTTCCCATGACCTCTACGTCGATGCCATCGGCGGAGAAGCTCTTTATTACGGTTTCGTATTCCCATCCGGCGCCGTCAAAAAGAATCAGCCGGTCACCCTTCCTCATCCTGAGGACGGACTTGACATATCTGAGGTTCTCTCCCCCAAGATCAAATGTCTCGCCCTTCCCTGTGATCCCGGGGAAATAGATTCTCGGCACTGTCAAGGTTTATTCCCTCATAAAGCAATTGAAAATTGGTCAGAAGGTTGGATAGCTAAAAAATGCCAAACGCTCCTTTGCGGGCTCAGGGCTTATTTCCTTTTCTTTGCAGAACGTAGCAAACCCATTCCTTTTCCGAGATAATCTGGTGGACGGCGAATGCGCCCTTCAGGAAATGCGCTTCAATATCAGTTTTATTCTGATCAATGATGCCCGAAATCACAAGGTAACCATCTTTTTCGATCAGAGACATCAAGTGGTCACGGAGACGCACCAGTATCTTGGCTGTGAGGTTAGCGACAATGATATTAAAGGGCTCATTGATGCTATTTACGTCGCGGTTGATGATCTCCACTCTGTCCGCCACGTTATTGATCATCGCATTCTCGCGGGCAATCGCAGCGGCCTTCTTGTCGATATCGACGCATACCACTCTTTCCGCTCCCAGCTTTGCGCAGGAGATGCCCAGGATGCCTGTACCTGTCCCGACGTCGAGGACCCGCCACTTCTTGCCGCCCCTGTCTTTCAGAAGGATATCTTCGATCGCCTCCAGACACATCCTCGTCGAAGGATGCTGGCCCGTTCCGAACGCCATCCCGGGGTCTATCTCGATGACAATGTCCCGGCCTGCCGGGGTGTACCTCTCCCAGGTCGGTTTGATAACGATATTCTTGCTCACCCTGAGCGGCTTAAAATATTTCTTCCACTCTTCCCCCCAATCCTGGTCTGCAACTATTTCCATGGAAAGGCGGGACTCCTCCATTCCCGGGAAGAGATCGGAGACGCTGTCCAAATATATCTTCAGGGAGGCGATTCGATCTTCCAACCGCCCATCAAATGCTAAGTACGCTTTCAGCACCTCTCTCGTTTCAGAGAGCCCAAAGTCTCCCTGGGCCTGCGGCTCCAGTTCTTCCTGAAACGCACCCGGGACACCTATTTCAGTAAGGAAGTTTGACAATGCATCGATGAGCAGTGGTGATACAGACAGTTCGATCTTCAGCCATTGCCCCTTCTTTTCTCCGGTCAGCCCGGTCACTTCTGGCATTTTGTCCCTCCCTGACCTGAAATGATTGGATGTCTTTCTATATCCTCTTTTCGATGATATTTCAAGCAGCTTGAATTTTAAGGGTCTTCGTGATAGCTTCGCATTGATTCTCTAGTATTAATCTGAAAGTAGAATTTGTCTCTTGTTTCCCCCCTTTTTGAAAGGGGGGCGCAGGGGGGATTTCGGCTAACCCATTGTAAAATCCCCCTCCATCCCCCTTTACAAAGGGGGACTTGTAAGGAAGGGCAGTGAAATATTACCCGTTATTTCTGGATATCACAGATAGAAGATGCATCGTCATAGGCGGAGGCCATGTCGCCGAGAGGAAAGTGGAACGTCTTCTCGACTTCGGTGCCCGTGTCGCTGTTGTGGGAAAGACGCTGACACCTGGCCTTGAAACGATGAAGAAAGCAGGCAGAATAAATCACATCGCTGCCGATTATGACAAGTCTGTGATCGATGATGCCTTCCTGGTAATCGGCGCCACGGACCGGGATGACATCAATGCGAAGATCTCGCGCGATGCGCAGGATAAGGGGATACTCGTCAATATCGTGGATGACCCCGACAAGTGTGATTTCGTGCTCCCGTCTCTCTTCAGGCAGGGAGACCTTCTGATCGCCATATCCACCGGCGGGAAAAGCCCGGCCCTCGCGAAGAAACTGAGGGAAGAGATGGAACAGATCTTCGGGACGGAATATCAGACCCTCCTCGATGTGCTGGCCCAACTGAGAGAAAAGCTCGTCGTAAAGGGGCGCTCCTCCGACGAGAACAGGCGCGTGTTTGAAGCGGTCGTGCATTCGGAGATCCTGAAGCACATAAAAGATAAGAGCTGGGATAAGGTAAAAAAAATCATTTGCGACATTACCGGCGAAAAAATAAAAGTTGGTGATTGATGGATATCATTTTTTTCAGGGTGGCTCTTGTCGTCTATCTTCTCAGCGCCTTGGGATACTTGGGCTCCCTGTATACCAGAAGGGTGCTGGTAGCGAAAGTCTCCACATGGGTTCTATTTTCAGCCTTTGCGTTTCATACCGTGTTTTTCGCAATGAGATGCATCAAGACCGGCCAGAATCCTGTGGTCAGCTTCCATGAGATGCTTTCTTTTTTCGCCTGGGCAATGGCCGGTATCTATCTTGCCTTCCAATTGAAGACGAAGACGAGGGTGCTGGGCGCCTTCGTCTCTCCCGTTAGTTTTCTCCTCATGATTGCGGCCTCAAAAGACATGGCAGGATACGTTTCCATTCCCGCCGCACTGCAGAGTAACCTGGTAGCGATTCATGTGATACTCGCCGTGACGGGAGAGGCCCTTTTTGCCCTGGCCACCTGCGCGGGCGCTATGTATCTCATCCAGGAAGGCTTGCTGAAAAATAAGAAGGTGAGCAGCTTCAGCAAGGTGCTGCCTTCCCTTACGGACCTGGACAGAATTAACCATATATGCCTCATGCTGGGATTTTCCTTGCTCACTCTCGGCATTCTCGTAGGTTCCATATGGGCGAGAAGCGTCTGGGGCAGCCTCTGGCAATGGGACCCCAAGCAGACATGGACGCTCGCGGCGTGGTTCGCCTATGCCGTGCTGCTTCATCAAAGGCTCGCCATGGGCTGGAAGGGCCACAAGGCGGCGCTTTTCACCCTGCTGGCATTTGCCGCACTCCTGATTTCGCTTGTGCTTACGAGCCTCCTCTTTGTAACTGCTCACAGATTCATATAACACCATGAATATCATTCTTATCGGCATGAACCATAAAACGGCCCCCCTCGAAATCAGGGAGCGTCTTTATCTATCATGCGGGGACGACGTCAACCATCTTGCGGAAATAATGAACATCCCGGAAATAAAGGAGGGTCTGTATCTTGCCACCTGCAACCGCGTGGAGGTCCTCGCAAATGCCACAGATGGTGAGGGCGCTGTTGCGAGGCTGAGGGATTTTATTTTTCATCACGGCAACCTGTCCGCAGAAGAGATGAGCAAGTGCCTCTATCTGCACCATGACCATGAAGCCGTGCGCCATCTCTTCCGCGTGGCGGCAAGCATCGACTCTATGGTCATGGGGGAACCGCAGATACTGGGGCAGATCAAGGATGCGTTCCGCACGGCCGTTGAGCACAACGCAACCGGTGTCATACTGAATAAGATCCTCCATCACTCGTTCAGGGTGGCAAAGAGGGTGAGGAGCGAAACGGGAATTGCCAACAACGCCGTGTCCGTCAGTTTTGCCGCCGTGGAGCTGGCAAAGAAGATATTCGGCGTTATTGAAGGGAGGAATGTCCTCCTCATCGGCGCCGGTGAAATGTCGGAGCTTGCGGCAAAACATCTTATCAGCCGCAGGGTGGGAAAGATATTCATCGCCAACAGGACGTATGCGCGCGCGGTGAAGATGGCTGAAGATTTTCACGGGACCGCCATAGAGTTTGACATGCTCCCGGAAAGGCTGCACGAAGTCGATATTGTGATAACCTCGACAGGGGCGCCCGGCTACGTGCTTACGCCCCCCATGATCGAAGCGGCCATCCGCAGGCGCAAGAACCGTCTCCTCTTCCTTATCGATATTGCCGTGCCGAGAGATATCGACCCCGCCGTGGGGGAGATCGACAACGTGTATCTCTACAATATCGACGACCTTCAGGGTATTGTGGACAGCAACCTGAAAAGCCGGAAGAAAGAGGCCGAGAAGGCCGAGACCATTATAGACGAAGAGGTGACAAAGTATCTCGAATGGTACAGCGCCCTCGAAGTTGTGCCGACGATCATCTCCCTGCGCGAAAAAATGGAGGGCATCATTAGAGGAGAGATTGCGAAGTCCTCTGCATGGATGGAGAATCTCACGGAAGATGAAAAAAGAAATATAGAGATCATGGCAAATTCCATTATCAACAAGGTGCTTCACGATCCGATCACGGGGCTGAAGGAGGAGAGCAAGGATAACAGCGCGCTGCCGTACATCGCAGCGATCAGGAGGCTGTTCGGACTGGATGATAAATGAGGAGACAGGCCAATTAGAAGCATACTGAAAATCGGAACACGGGGAAGCCTTCTCGCGCTGACGCAGACCAATTGGGTTGCAGAGAAGTTGCGAAGAGGGACGCCCGCCGTCACCGTAGAGACTGTAGTGATCAAGACACAGGGAGATATCCTCCAGGACGTACCTCTGGCGAATGTGGGGGGAAAGGGACTCTTTGTGAAAGAGATCGAGGACGCCCTCCTGCGGGACGAAGTAGATATCGCCGTCCATAGCATGAAGGACGTGCCCATGGAACTTCCGGATGGTCTGGAAATCGGCGTCATGTCGGAAAGGGAAGACCCGCATGACGTGCTGATCTCGAAAGACCAAAAAAAGCTTGCGGATATGCCGGTCGGCGCCCGCATCGGCACGGGTTCCCTGAGGAGGGGATTCCAGCTCCTTCACTTTTTTCCGGACATCGAAGTCGTTCCTGTGCGCGGCAACCTCGACACACGCATAAGAAAGATTCAAACGGACAACCTCGACGGCATCATTGTGGCGGCAGCAGGGCTGAAGCGAATGGGATGGACGGACCGTATCACTCAGGTCATACCGGTGGGAATAATGCTCCCCGCCGTAGGCCAAGGCGTGCTTGGCATAGAATTAAGAAAAAACGATGACACCGTCCGCCGCGTCATTTCCTTCCTCAATCATCCCCATACATGGGTGGAGGTGAGCGCGGAGCGGGCATTTCTGAGAAGAGTGGGCGGGGGATGCCAACTGCCCGTGGCTGCCTACGGTGTGAAAGAAGGAAATGACCTGACCGTTACGGGACTGCTCGGAAGCCTTAACGGCAGAGAGTTGATAAAAGATGAAGTGCGAGGAGTGAGCGCGGACGCCGAGGTTCTGGGGACATCACTTGCGGAAAGAATCCTGTCGAAGGGCGGACAGGCGATAATGGATGAGGTTTACAGAAAGGGGCTCTTCTGTGGCGAACAAGGGTAAAGTTTACATCATCGGGGCCGGCCCGGGAGACCCCGGACTGCTTACGATAAAAGGCTTGAGATGCCTCAAGGAAGCTGATGTCATCATCTACGACTATCTTGTGAATGAGGAGATCATACATCAGGCGAAGGAGTCGGCGCGCCTGATCTACGCCGGGAAAAAAGGGGGAGACCACACCCTGCCGCAGGATGAAATAAATCGGCTTCTCCTTGAAGAGGCAAGGCAGGGCAACGTTGTCGCGAGAGTCAAAGGCGGAGACCCGTTCATCTTCGGGCGCGGCGGGGAAGAGGCGGAGATCCTGGCGCAGTCCGGTATCCCCTTTGAGGTAGTACCGGGTGTAACGTCCGCCGCCGCGGTCCCGGCGTATGCGGGTATCCCGCTCACACATCGCGGCCATACGTCCACAGTCGCCATTGTGACAGGACATGAGGACGCGACGAAAGAAGAGAGCGATATCGATTGGAAGTGTCTGGCGGGAATCGGCACCGTTGTCTTTCTCATGGGCGTCAGGAATCTCGGCCGCATCACGGCCAAGCTGATGTCCCATGGCAAGCATGCGGATACGCCCGCCGCCCTCATCCGCTGGGGGACGACGGAAAATCAGGAAACCCTGACGGGAACCATCAGCGACATTGCCGGGAAAGCGGAGGAAAAACATTTTTCTCCCCCGGCTATTTTGGTGGTGGGCGGCGTCGTGGATCTGCGGAGCGTGCTCAACTGGTATGAGACGCAGCCGCTCTTCGGCAAAGGCATCGTGATCACAAGACCCGAGGCGCAGTCGGAAGAATTCGCAAGCCTTCTTCATGCGCAGGGTGCACGGATGATAAATTTCCCGACGATCAAAATCGTCCCGCCCGTCAGTTACGACGATCTCGACGGGGCCATCGCCGAACTTTCGGCATATCAGTGGATCATCTTCACCAGCGCCAACGGCGTGGCCTTCTTTTTGAGGCGTCTGAAAGAGCTCGGACGGGATGTGAGGGATCTCAAAGGACTCCGGATCTGCACCATCGGTCCGGCTACAGCAACGCAGCTTGAACAATTAGGCATCCGGGTTGATCTTGTGCCTGACGAGTTTATCTCCGAGGGCGTGGTCACGGCCTTTGAGAAGATCAATTTGAGGAGAAGCAGGATACTCCTCCCGAGAGCCGAAGCGGCCCGCGATGTCATTCCCGAAGGACTTGCGAAACTCGGGACAAAGGTCGATGTGGTAACGGCATATCGAACAGTCAATTCGGGAAGAGATAAAGCGGAGCTTGAAAAATTGATGAAGGAGGGAAAGGTGGACGTCATCACATTTACCAGCCCTTCGACCGTGCTTAATTTCATGGAAATCATGGGACGGAATTATGTGACGCCGAAGGGAGTAAGGATCGCCTGTATTGGACCGGTCACAGCCGCAGCCGTCAAGAAGTGCGGCCTTCCCGCGGATATAATCCAGGAACGCTATACCATACCGGGCCTGGTTGAAACACTGATAAAATATTTCAGCAAAAAAGCATGAACAAAAGAAAAGGAGGGTCAGAATAAATCATGTATTTTCCTGCCTACAGACCGCGACGGTTGAGAAAAAACGAAAATTTCCGGAGAATGATCAGGGAAACGAAACTTTCCGTCGATAATTTCGTATATCCTTTTTTTGCGACCTTCGGAAAGGATGTGAAAAAACCGATCAGTTCTATGCCGGGAAATTTTCAAATGTCCGTTGACCATCTGGTAAAAGAAGTGCAGAGGGCGAAAGACCTGGGCATCCCTGCTGTTCTCCTCTTCGGCATCCCGGATAAAAAGGACGAGGTGGCATCCGGAGCCTTCATGAAAAACGGCGTTGTTCAGCAGGCGGTCAAAAGGATCAAAGACAAGGTTCCCGACGTTATCGTCATTACCGATGTGTGCCTCTGCGAATACACGAGCCATGGCCACTGCGGGATGATCGAGAAGGGCGAAGTGGATAACGATGCCTCGCTCGAAGTCATAGCGGAAACCGCCGTGTCTCATGCAAAAGCAGGTGCGGACATGGTTGCCCCGTCCGCCATGATGGACGGCCAGGTTGGCGCCATCCGTGACGCCCTCGATGAAGCCGGCTTCGACAACCTGCCGATCATGGCCTACTCCGCGAAATATGCCTCCTGCTTCTACGGCCCGTTCCGTGAGGCCGCGGAAAGCGCCCCGCAATTCGGTGACCGCAAGGCCTACCAGATGGATCCGGCCAACGGAGACGAGGCTATCCGTGAGATAAGTCTCGATGTTGAAGAAGGAGCCGATATTATCATGATCAAGCCCGCCCTGCCCTACCTCGATATCATCCGCCGCGCACGGGAGGAGTTTGACCTGCCCATTGCGGCCTACAATGTGAGCGGCGAGTTCTCCATGATCAAGGCAGCGGCCAAACTTGGCTGGATGGACGGAGAAAGGGCGATGATGGAAGCTCTCACCTCCATCAAGAGGGCCGGCGCAGATATCATCATCACCTATTTTGCCACGGAGGCGGCACAGTTTCTCCAGAAATAGTTGATAAGGTGAACCCTCTACGCCACATGGAATTAGTTCCTATAGCATCATTCCTACGTAGTGACTGTGTTGTAATTCTCTTTCTTGTCATTTCGCGTGAAACGAGAAATCTTACTGATTAATCATATTGAGGCCTTAAGATTCCTCACATTCGTTTGGAATGACAAGTTAGAATAACATATTAGATTAGCGACTAAATGAAAATCAAGAGATTGCCAGTTCTGCCCCATACCCTCCGCATGGTTGCCTGGGAAGTGACCCGGAGCTGTAACCTCGCCTGCATCCACTGCCGGGCATCGGCCAAGCACGGCTCTTATGCCGGCGAACTCACGACAGACGAGGGATTGCGTCTCCTGGACGCGATTGCAGCCGTGAGCAAACCCGTGATCATTCTCACCGGCGGGGAACCGCTCCTCCGTCCCGACATATTTGGGATTGCCGCCTACGGACACAGGAAAGGACTCCGCATGGTTCTCGCTACCAACGGAACCCTGGTCACGGAGAAGATTGCCGGCGATATGCTGAGATCCGGGATCAAGAGAGTCAGCATCAGCATCGATGGCTTGAACGCAGAAATGCACGATGCCTTCCGCGCCGTGGCGGGCGCCTTTGACGGAGCGCTGGCCGGAATTGAAGCAATGAAAAAAGCCGGCATGGAATTCCAGATCAACACGACCATAACCAAAACCAACCTGGATCAACTCCCTGGTATCATGGATCTGGCCGTCAGACTCGGCGCTGCCGCACACCATATCTTCCTCCTCGTTCCCACCGGCCGCGGAAAAGAGATGGCTGAGCAGGCCATATCTCCCGCAGATTATGAAAAAACACTGAACTGGTTCTACGAGGCAAGCCTCAATTGCCCGATACAACTGAAGGCTACATGCGCGCCCCATTATTACCGCATCATGAAGCAGAGAAGACAGGGGAAAGGAGGCAGGGATCAGGGATCAGGGGACAGCGATCAGGGGGCAGGAAACCCTTTGCATGCCATGACGCGCGGCTGTCTGGGTGGAAGCGCCTTTTGCTTCATCTCTCACACGGGGCAGGTGCAGCCCTGCGGGTATCTGGAGCTCGACTGCGGCCAGATCAGAGAGAAAGGATTCAAGGACATCTGGAACAGTTCCCCGATATTTGCAGACCTCCGTGATCTAAATAAATACAAAGGCAAATGCGGCCATTGCGAATTCATCAAAGTCTGCGGCGGCTGCCGCGCGCGGGCCTACGAGATCACGGGAGATTATCTCGCCCCCGAACCGTTTTGTATCTATGCGCCAAGCAATTGAACCTTGATGAATAAAGGACTGCCACTTCACGAATAGCCGAGCCTCTGCGAGCATTTACTATTGACACGCAATTTCCTTTCTCCTATTATGAACCCAATGAAAGAGGCGGCCATAAGAGTTATCAGTAGACTCGAAACCGATTTCAAAAGACGCAGGAAAGAGAGATAAGATACAGGGAGGCAAGAAATAAAATGCTGCTGGAATATATTCAGGCGGCGCTACGCCACGCAAAATATGAAATATTAGCCGACGATGGCAGCTACTATGGAGAAATACCGGAGTGCAAAGGCGCTTACGCGAACGCAAGAACTCTTGAGGACTGCCGCGAACAGCTTAGAGAAGTCCTTGAGGAATGGGTTCTATTTCGAGTTCACCGGAACCTTTCATTGCCCGTCATAGATGGTATTAAGCTGATAGTAAAGAAAGTGGCGTGATGCCTTCCTTTGGCCCAATTAGAAGGAAAGACCTGACCCGGAACCTTAAGCGTCTCGGATTTGAAGGACCATATTCTGGTGGTAAGCACCAGTTCATGGTTTTGGGCGACATTACCATACGAATTCCCAATCCCCATCAAAACGACATTGGCAAGGAACTCTTAGGCAGAATTCTTCGCCAGGCGGGCATAACAAAAGATGATTGGGAGAAATTATGAAAACAACTTATAAGCTCCACCATAGTCTTGAAGAATGTCCTCATAAAAACACGCCGCGATAGAAAACAGGCGGATGTCCCCAAATCACAAATGCGGCCGGTGCCAATTCGTCAAAGTCTGCGGCGGCTGCCGTGCGCGGGCCTGCGAAATTATGGGAGATTACTTGGCCCCCGAACCCTTCTGTATCTATGAACCGAAAAGATGCGGCATTCCTGTGTTTCATGGAGAGAATCGATACGAAAGAACCCTGGTGTGGATACAAGATGCACTGAGCACTTTCTCCCTGATAGTATTGCTTGACCATCTTGAATTTGGTCTTTAGTATTTCAGCCAATAATCGAGCATTTGATCTGTCCTATACGGACTGTATAAGCATTGTTAAACATATGGGAAGAGTACAAATAGAAGATTTCTCCGATAAAGCCATTTCCAGAATATTGATGGCTGGAACTATCGAAGAGGCTGAACAAACAGAAGACATACTTACTGAAAACGGTATTGATTATGCGGTTTCATTGGAGCCGTTTGTTACCAGTATCTTTGGTTCCGAACGCACCGACATAGCCTTCTATGTGTTATCAGGCCAAGAACATTATTGCAGAGTAATGCTCGCATCGAAGGGGATTGGCTTCTTGTTTAACAGTTGAGTAACCGTTGACCATTTTATAGCTGAAGAACATTTCTAAAATGGATAGTATCGATAAAAAGATTTTGAATATCATCCAGAAGGACTTCCCTGTAGTTGAAGAACCATTCAAGGCAGTAGCTGAAAAGGTAGGCATTAGCGAGGATGAGGCCCTTGAGCGTATCAAAAATTTGAAGGAACAGGGAATCATCCGCCGGATCGGGGCTGTCTTTGATTCCAAGAAGATGGGCTATGCGAGCACACTGTGCGCCGCCAGGGTTCCCAAAGAAAATTTGAAACAGTTCGTCGCGGTCGTAAACTCCTATCCCGGCGTCACGCACAATTACCGAAGAAGCCATGAATACAATATCTGGTTCACTTTCATTGCCTCGGATGAGGAGACGCTGAAGAAATCACTCGGCGAAATACGCGACAAAACTGGCGTCACGGATATCATCAGCATGACCGCCGCACAGTCTTTCAAGATCGATGCGACGTTTGAATTGTGAGCGAAATAATTCAGGCGGGCATTAATACTGAAGTAACCTCTACCATGTCATGATACGAGAAGATGTCATTCCGAACGCATGTGAGGAATCTTAAGATCCCTTTCTTTGCTCGGGACAAAGATTTATCCCTTCGGTCGAAATGACAAGAAGAGATCGAAATGACAAAAAAGAGATTTATGACACAGTCTCCAAGTCCGGAATGACGTCAAATATATATTTTTACAGTATTGAAAATCATAGAAAGAACGCAATGACAGAAGAAGCTGAAAAACCCACCCTGTTCTTAATCGACGGCAGCAATTATGTATATCGCGCCTATTATGCAATCAGAGAATTATCCAATTCCAAAGGCTTCCCCACCAATGCCATCTACGGTTTCACCACGATGCTCCTGAAGCTGCTGCGGGACTGGAAGCCGCAGTACATCGCTGTTGTCTTCGACCTCAAGGGACCCACCTTCCGCCATGAGGCCTTCGAGGCGTACAAGGCCACAAGAAGGCCCACGCCCGATGACCTGATACTGCAGATACCCTACATCAAGGATATTATTCGCGGCTTTTCCATACCGGTCCTGGAAATGCAGGGACTGGAGGCGGACGATATTATCGGGACTCTGGCCAGACGGTACGCGGATAGGAATTTCAGGACGGTCATCATCTCCGGCGACAAGGACATGATGCAACTCGTTTCCGATAACGTCGTAATGATAGATACCATGAAGGATAAGTCCTACGATGTCGAAGCCGTAAGGGAACGGTTTGGCGTCGGCCCTGAGAAGGTGATAGAAATTTTGGGCCTCACGGGCGATCAATCCGATAACATCCCGGGCGTTCCCGGCATAGGTCCGAAGACCGCACAACGGCTGATTGAGGAATTCGGATCCGTGGAGGGAGTTCTGCAAAACACCGACAAGGTGCGAAACCCGAAGACGCGCGAAAGTTTGCGGTCGTTTGCCGACCAAGCCAGAATGAGCCACGATCTCGCCAGAATCAGGACGGACGCGGAAGTTGACATTGACCTCGAAAGCACGCGCTATTCCGGGCCTGACAATAAGGCCCTGCAGGCCCTGTTCAAGGAATTTGAATTTTCATCGCTCCTTCAGGAACTGAAAATCAAAGATGAATCAATCAAAGGGCAATACGGTCTCATCCTCACGGGCAATGAATTTGCGGCCTTGATTGAACGGCTCGGGCATGTGAAACAATTTGCTTTCGACATTGTCGCGGATGCGGATGTACCGATGCTTGCCTATATTGTCGGTGTCTCTATCTGCCTCTCCCCGGGAGAAGCCTTCTACATCCCGCTTTCCCACACATACATGGGTGTTCCGCAGCAGTTCACGTCACGCGACGTTCTGAAGGGCCTGACACCCTTCCTTTCCAGTCACGGCATCAAGAAACACGGCCACGACCTGAAGAATGCCATGATCATCCTGGCGAGAGGAGGCGTAGATCTGCAGGGTCTCGGGTGCGACACGATGGTGGCCTCCTACATACTGAATCCGGCCAAGCACAGCTTCGAGCTGGCCGATGTGGTCAGGGAGCACCTGGGTAGACACATTACGCATCCAAAAGATTTGATCGGCAGCGGCGCCAAGGCTGTTTCTTTCAGCGTTATCCCCGTTGAGAAGGTTAGGGATTACGCGTGCCGGAGGGCCGATGCTATCTTGGCACTTGCCGCAGCGCTGCATGAAAAGATTGTAGAAGACGGATTCAAAGACCTTTACTATGAGGTGGAGATGCCCCTCATTTCCGTTCTTGCCGCCATGGAGAAGAAGGGCGTGCTCCTGGATACGCAGCTCCTTGCGGCGATGTCGGGAGAGATCGAACAACTGATGTCTCTTACCGAAGAAAAGATCTACCAATTGGCCGGAGAAAAATTCAATATCAGTTCGCCGAAACAGCTCCAGGTGGTTCTCTTCGAAAAGCTCGGTCTTCCCAGAGGGAGGAAAACGAAGGAGGGCCATTCGACGGATATTGAAGTTTTAACCAACCTCGCCCGGAGCCACGAACTGCCCGCAGAAATCCTGTCATACCGGACCATGGCGAAGCTGAGATCAACCTACATCGATGCCTTGCCGTCGCTGATCAACCCGGGGACAGGCCGCATCCACACATCCTATAACCAGACGGTGACGGCCACAGGCAGGCTCTCCTCCAGCAATCCCAACCTGCAGAATATCCCCATCAGGACACCGGAAGGAAAAAGAATCAGGCAGGCCTTCATCGCGCCGGATGGCTGGGAAATCATTTCCGCCGATTACTCTCAGATCGAACTCCGGATACTCGCGCATCTCTCCTGTGACAAAGCCTTGATCGACTCCTTCATGGAGGATGTTGATATCCATACTGCAACAGCGGCGAATATCTTCGGCGTCTTCCCGGCAATGGTGACGGCGGAAATGAGACGGCAGGCCAAGGTTATCAATTTCGGCATCCTCTACGGCATGAGCGCCTTCGGTCTATCGAAGGAACTCAATGTGCCGCAGAAGACGGCCCAGGTTTATATCGACGAATATTTTAACAAGTACCCGGGGGTGAGAGCCTTCCTGGATGGAATCATTGCGGATGCACGGAAAGACGGATACGTCTGCACCCTTCTCAACCGACGCCGCTATCTTCCCGAGATAAACAGCAGCAATGCCCCTGTGCGGCAGTTTGCAGAGCGCATGGCAATCAACACTCCGATTCAGGGAACGGCGGCCGATCTCATTAAAGTGGCCATGATCAATATCGCAAACCTGATTGCGAAAGAGCATCTCCTGGCAAGCATGATCATGCAGGTCCACGATGAACTGGTCTTCGAAGTTCCCCTCGCCGAGAAGGAAGATGTATTGGCCCTCGTCAAGAAAGAAATGGAAGAGGTGATCAGCCTGAAGGTGCCTCTCAGGGTGGACATCTCCTCGGGAAAGAACTGGGACGAGGCGCACGGCTGAAACAGGATATTAAGAACAAGAATTCTTCAGGAGGCAGCATGGAAATTCGTGGGTTGCTCGCATTGGTGACAGGCGCCACAGGCTTCATCGGCGGACGGCTGGCGGAAAGATTGGCGGCTGAAGAAGGCGTCCGTGTTCGCGCTCTGGTGCGGGGCGCCTAACAAAGCTGCCCCTGGAAATAGTTGAGGGGGATCTTCTTGATCCGCAATCTCTGCGTAAGGCCGTCGAGAGGTGCGATCTTGTGTTCCACTGCGCGGCCCTTGTCCGTGAGACGGGGAAGAAAAAGGAATTCTATCAGATCAATGTCCAAGGTACGGAGAACATCGTCAAGGCTGCCGTCGCAGCAGGCATCAAGAAGTTCATTCACATGAGCAGTGTCGCCGTATACGGACTCAATCCTCCCGATGGGGCGGATGAAGACACGGCCTTTCAGCCTTGCGGCAATCTCTACTGCGATACAAAGATCGCCTCTGAAGAAATCGTATGGGCATATCACCGGTACAAAGGACTGCCGGTCGTGGTAATCCGGCCCACCAATGTCTATGGACCTCATTCCAAGCCATGGACGCTGCGACCGCTCAAGATGATAACCTCGGGTAAAATGATGCTCATCAACGATGGGACGGGTCTCTGCAATTATGTGTATATCGATAATCTTATTGACGCTGCGCTCCTGGCCACGAAACGCGACGAAGCAGTGGGGCAGGCTTATATAATCACCGATGGCATCGCCCTCACCTGGAAAGAATTCTTCGGATGCTATGCGCAAATGGCCGGGAAACCGCAGATGAGATCCGTTCCCGCACAGCTCGCAAAAATGGTCGCCCTCGGAATGGAGATAACCTCCATGTTTACCGGCAAGCAGCCAAAGATCACGCGGCAGGCTGTTGGTTTTCTAACCAAGAAAGCCTGCTTCAGTATTAAAAAGGCGCGGCGCGAGCTGGGTTATCGGCCCCGCCTCTCATTGGAGGAAGGAATGCGGATGACCGAACAGTGGCTGCTGGAGGAGGGGCATCTGGGAAAGACCAAGGGTAAGCAAAAATAATCCGGCGTTGGAATTAGATTTACGTCTCGCCTCCGTTCCTTATATCTCAGGCTCCGGATATGTGATCTCCATGCTCTTCACTTTTGCCCAGGAAGTCAGTATGTGGGGCTTAGTGGTCTTGCCACTCATAATATCCTCAACATGGTAATTGCGCACCAGGAGCGCATCGCCGATAAGTGAGCGATGACAGCGACACGGGACAGCCTCCGAACACATAATGGCAACTCTTTTTTCCCCGGCAAGACCCACCAATTGCTCCATCCCTTCGGCAAATTCAGAAGTCTGCATATAGTCCGCAAACCCCCGGAACGAGGCGTTCCTCCAAGCCATATTGATAGATGCGTTTGTTGTATGACGCAGCCCGCCGAGAAGACCCAAGTGCATGTAGTCAATTTCATGCTCGTGCAGACTCTTCTTTAATTCCTCTTTATTGAATTGGGGATTATGGCGAGATTTAGGAATAGACCTGACATCGACTACCGTCTCGATATGGAATGCCTGAAGCATTTCCACAAACTCATCGATCGTATGAGTTGAATGGCCGATTGTGTATATGGTCTTCATGTGAAACACCTGACAATTACACGCGGTAGATTTTCATTTTAGATTTTCATTTGTCTTGACAGGCAATTCTCCCTTTCCTATACTTTCAAAAGAAGTTTCAATCAAGCAAATGTCTTATTTCATTTGCCGATAGGAATCGATGAAGTTCAGTGAATCGTTATGAAGGAAGGAGAATATTATGAAGAAAGGGATGTTGGCCGTAAGCCACTTGATGCCATGCTCCGTAGTGCTCTTGAGCGCAGGAAACGGAACGAAAAAGGACGCCATGACAGCCACCTCCATGTTTGTTTCCGAAGACCCGCCCTTATTCGTCGTCAGTGTTGACAGGGGTCATCTTACTCACGCCCTGATTGAAGAAACAGGCCAGTTCGTTCTGAACGTAGCCTCCGTAGGGCAGGTGAAACTCGCCAGGGGTCTGGGTTCCACACACGGCAACAGGGTCGATAAATTCAAGAAATTCTCCATCGCAACAGAAAAAGCGAGAGTGGTGAGCGCCCCTGTTATTAGGGGCTCTGCTGTCTCCATAGAGTGCAAAGTGATCACATCCTTCCCGGTGAGCACCTACACTCTTTACCTCGCCGGCGCCGTGGATTTCACTGTAAACAAAGCCCTGACTCCTCTCGCCTGGCATTTCAACCGCTTTTACAGCGTGAAGGATGAGGTGAAATAGAAAATACAAAGGGCCTTCAGACGCGATACTGAAGGCCCTTATAGGTTGTTTTCCAGAGAAAGAATCCGGCCGCAACGGACATGCTAAGGCCGGCCAAATAAGCGTCACTTCTTGAGCGCTTCTTCGATCTCCGGAATATTTGCCCCAACGACCGGCTTCTTGCCGTTAATGATAAAAAATGGCGTGCCGTTTATGCGCATCTTTCGCCCGATCTGTTTGTGAAGCTCCAGAAGTTCCGCTGCTTCAGGTTTCGAGCATTTCTCATATTTCTGGTCATCAAACTTGCCCTGCATGGCATCTTCGTAAGCCTTCGCCCGGTCAGCGGCGCAAAAGATATATTTAATTTTGTTCTCAGCATCCTGGTGCATGGGGAGGGGGAAAAAGAAAATATAGCGGGTTACGTCCTTTCTCTTTCCTAAAAAAGCGGATGCCGTCCTGCAGTGGGGGCAATCGGGATCAGTAAATTCTACAATAATATTTTTGCCGTTTCCGATCTTGATGGCCTTATCCAACGGGAGGGTTTTTGCGCTTGCGGCAAAAAGCTCGCCCTTTCTCTCTTCGGTGACATTCCTTCCCTCTTTGTCGTAGATATCCCCGACGATGAGATACCCGGGAACCGGAACGTAATAGATGATATCGGTGTCTTTGACGATCTCGTACATACCCTTTATATCGGTCGGCTTAACAATATCAAAATCTGCTCCGGGAAACTCTCTTGTCAGCGTCTCTTCTACTGTTTCAGCGCGCAGGTTTCCGCAAATTACAGAGACAAAAACCAATGCAAAAAAAATGGATACTCCGATTTTCCTTTTCATCCTTCCTCCTTGCCAACATACGAATTATGGTACCAGTATAGCACCCCTGTCGTAAGATGCCTATCAAAATACTTTATTAGGCTTAATCGCTCGCTTAGCGCTCGATGATTGGATGCATGCGTCGGCGGCCTGATCTCCGGCCTTTCTCTGCAACAGCTCCCAATCTTCTTCAACCATTTTTTGGATCTGCTCGAAGTCTTCGGCAGTCAGGTGACTGAACCGTCCCTGAACCTCGAAATAGTCCTGCACAGGTCGTTGCTTGCCTTTGTAATTGATGGTATAGCGGACGCCGTCTTCCACCTCGTACAGGGGGAAGATATTTGCCTGGACGGCCATCCGCGCCGTTTTTACCGATATCTCGGAGGGAATGCGCCATCCGGGGGGACAGCTCGCGAAGATGTGCAGGAACTTCGATCCTTTGATTGATTTGGCTTTTTTAACCTTCCGAACAAGGTCCTCCGGAAATGCTATGTTTGCCGTCGCTACATAGGGGATACGGTGCGCCACGAGGGCTTCAACGATATTTTTCTTGCGCAATCTTTTCCAGTCCTGTCCGGGTGTGGTCGTCGTCCATGCCCCATACGGCGTCGAAGAGCTGCACTGGATGCCGGTATTCATATAGGCTTCATTGTCGTAGCAGACATAAATAAAATCCTCATTCCTTTCGACGGCGCCGCTCAGTGCCTGAAAACCGATGTCGAATGTGCCGCCGTCGCCGGCCCACGCAACGACCGTGGTATCCGTATCGCCCCTCATATCGAGGGCAGCACGCAGTCCGGAAGCCACGGAGGCGCCCGCCGGCATGGGGGCGTGGACTACGGGGATCCGCATGACGGACTGGGGATAAACCCCGACGATGACACCCGTGCAACTTGCGGGGATAACCAGAATGGTATTTTCTCCCATAGCCTTTGTGAAAATGCGCAGAGCAATAACTGCGCCGCAGCCCGGACAGGCCGCGTGCCCTGAACACATGAATTCACGCTCGTCAGCGTCCAATCGCATGTTTCACCTCTCGCAGTCCTATCCAGACGCTTTTATCTGAGGGGACATCGCCGTCCTTTGTTGCCTTATATATCTCTTCGAGAACCGCCTTCGTGACATCCCTGCCACCGAGGCCGACAACATAACCGAAAACAAGGGGACGGTCCTGTCTATTGCAGAGCGCAGCCCGAACTTCCTGCAGGAATATGCCCCCTGCACCGGATGAAAAATTGCGGTCAATAACAGCAACTTTCTTTGCAGACTTAAGCGCCCTGCAGACCAGTTCCACAGGGAATGGCCGAAACATCTTCATCTTCAGGAGAGCGACTTTCTCGCCTCTGTCCCGCAGGTCTTCAAGAAGCAGACGGGCGGTGCTCGTAATAGTTCCCGACGTGACGAGAATGATCTCCGCATCGTCACAGTTGATCGCCTCGACAGCGCCATAGCGGCGGTTGAATAAAACCTCAAATTCCTTCTCAACGTCATCAAAGCGCTCCGGTACCTGATCCATAGCCACTGCATTGTCATGACGAATTTCCATATATATTGAAGGAGGCGCGATGGAATTCACTGTGAACGGATTCTTGGTATCGACCTTGAATGCGGGATTGTACGGGGGAAGAAAACGATCCACTTCTTCCTGCTCGGGAATATCCACCGGTTCATAGGTATGGGAGAGTAAGAAGCCCTCCATCACAACCATGACAGGAAGGTTTACCCATTCCGCCAGGCGGAACGCCTGGAGGGTTGTGTCAAAAACCTCCTGCCCGTCTTCACAGTATAACTGTATCCAGCCTGTGTCGCGCTGGGACAGGCTGTCGGTCTGGTCTGACCAGATATTCCACGGTGCGCCGAGCGCCCGGTTCACTTCGGCCATAACAATAGGCAGACGCGATCCTGCCGTCCAGTGCAGCATTTCGTGCATATAAGCAAGGCCGGCTGAGGAGGTCGCAGTAAATGTCCTGACGCCGCCGCACGCTGCTCCGACAAGGCTCGCGAGACAGGAGTGCTCACTCTCCACCCTTAAATAACGGGCATCCATTTTACCGGTTGCGCAGTAATCCGATAAGACCTCTACGATATGTGATTGGGGTGTGATAGGATAAGCAGAGATTACTTGAACCCTTGCCAGCCGGACGGCCTCCGCGACAGCAGAATTGCCTTCGAGCACCTGTTTCATGACCCCTCCTCACCCATGATTACGGCATGGCGAGGACATTCCGTAAAGCACACACCGCATCCTTTGCAGTAATCATAGTTGATATGCCGGTTTTCCATGTGCTGACCTCTGATGACCGCTGCATCCGGGCAAAATACATAGCAGTTGTCACACTCGTCGCAGAGGCCGCAATTGAAGCAGCGTCCGGACTCCCGGAGAGCCGTCTCAGCGGTTATCGGGAGCTCGATCTCATTAACCGAGCGGCTGCGATCTTCTACAGCAAGACGCGGTTGAGTTACTCTGGTTTCATTCTGGAAATAGTCTGTATTGATTTCTGCGTATTGGACAAGATGAGAACTGCGGAGGCCGCGCGGTCCTCCGAGATATGCTTCCATGGAGAGCGCCGGCCCATCTCCGACCACGCATGCCTCAAGCCGGGGTTTGATCTCATCGATTCCTCTTTCAAAATACGTGTCCAGCACCATCGCCGCCTGCTTGCCGGAGGCTATGGCCTGTGCAACATTTTTTGCTTCATTGGTCAGATCCCCGCCATAGATTACCGGCGCGCCGCCTTCTTCCAAAAGTAGAACGCAGTGACTAAAGCCTATAACTCCCCGCTGCGCCAAAGGCGGGCTATACCAGAGTTCAGCCGCTGTGGCGCCCGTCGCCGCAAATATGTGATCGACAACTTTTTTAACGGTCTTTTTTCCGTCGAATACTATCCGGCCGCGGCCATCTTTATCCCGGCCCTTGATTTTCATTTTCCGCAAAAGGAGTCTGAGCCGGCCGTCATGACATTCAATGGCCGACGGGGCTACAAGTTCTTCCAGTCCCACGCCCTCTTCCAGCGCCATCGCTATTTCATCTCCGAATGCCGGCATATCCTCCCGGCGCCTTCGATACAGGATGGCGGCATTCCCGCCAGACATGGTGATGGTTCTGGCAACGTCAACCGCCGTGTTGCCGCCCCCGATGACAACTGAAAAGCCGTCACATAAAGGCCTCTCACCCTGCCTCGCTCTTCTCAAAAAATCCAGCCCGTCCTTAACGGATTCCGGGGTCTCTCCCGCTATGCCGAGCGGCGCGCCATGCGCATGGCCGCAGCCGAGAAAAACGGCGCTGTAACTTCTTCTGAGTTCATGGAATGATTCAGACGACACGGCCTTCTTAGTAAGTATATGCACACCCTGGCTTCGAATCCGGGCGATCTCGGATTGAAGAACAGCCAAGGGCAGACGATATTCCGGTATCCCCCAGCGCAAGATTCCCCCTGCTTCAGGAAGCGCCTCGAAAATATCACATGGATAACCCAGCATTGACAGGAACCATGCCGCGGAAAGTCCGGCTGGACCGGCGCCAATGACGGCTATTCTTTGATTTCTTTTGGGGAGCTTTTGCGGTGTGGTCGCGAGACCTTTGCCGGCAGCCGTATCAGCGAGAAACCGTTCCAGGGTGTGAACAGCGATGGGCGAATCAAAATCCTTTCTGTTGCAAACGCTCTCGCAGGGGTGGAAGCAGACGCGCCCACATACACCCGGTAAAGGATTCTCCCGGAGGATCATTTCCCACGCTTCGTTGAACAGCCCCTGCCTTGCCAGCATCTCGATCATGCCGATATCCTCGCCGGCCGGACAACCGGCGCTGCAGGGCGATTGCTTGTCCTGGTAACGAGGTTTCAGAAAACGCCAGGAGCCCGTCTTGTTGCTTTCCGTTGTTTCATAAGTTATGACTACAAACGGTTTTTGGCCCATCGCAACGCTCATGTCTTCGCCTCATTTATGTTTCTTATAAAAACCGGACTTCTCGATACGCTGCTTCTGCAGCGGCCACATTCCTCTCGGGATCGGACGGCACTTCCTTCCTTATTGCAGCAATGACGGTATCCATAGGCGGCGCCTCCATCATGCGCGCGAAGGCGCCTATCATGGCTGTATTGACAATGGGGTGCGTCCGGCTTCCTATCCTGTTCTTGAGGGCAATGCTCGTTGCATCCACAATGGCAACCCTGTGGTTTGCGAAGGCGCTCATATCGGAAGGGGGTATGGAGCAGTTAAGCAGAATCCAACCGCCCGGCTTGAGTCCTACCGTGACGCCGATGTCTTCAATGAGGCTCTGGTCTTGAACGACCACATGATCAGGCGTGGTCACACCTGTTCTCGCTAAAATCTTCTTGCTCGCGAGACGGAGATACGCCTCTACCGGGGCCCCCCGCCGTTCAACACCGAAGAAAGGGAAACTCTGGACCTGATAACCGGCCTGAAAAAAAGCCTTGGCGAGTAAGGTGGCCAACACGACGGTACCCCCGCCGCCGCGTCCATGAAAGCGGATTTCGAGCATCTTCTTTCTTCCCCTCACTCTATTAACTTAAGCTGATCTCTCTCATCATGCCCGTCAGTGCACAGGGGCGAAGGTGTGACTGATGTTCAGCGTCATTTCAAATGGTGAAGCCGCTTCAGGCGACCGATAAATTTCTTTGCGAGGGCGGAAGCAAGATCCTCTTTTCCCATCCCCCCCTTTAATGCCTCGATGATGACATCCATGCCGGCTTTCACTTCCTCGTGCGGTCCCGGCAGGGCAATGACGTAAGAGGGATGAACGTACGCGACCCCGATCCTGACGCCGTCTTTTTCGTGACGCCCCGTTCCTTTCTCGTAATGGATTATGTATGGCGTGGACGCCGAAGGGTCGATCCTCAGAAGGGCCTCAACCATCCTGTCCTTATCCTCGGCCCCTACTCCGCCGGTCGTGATGATCAGTCCATAGCCCTCGCTCAGGGTCCGGCGAAGTATCGGGACAATACTCTCCAGATCGTCTTCGAGCGCCTCGCCTACCGTGACGCTGTATCCTTCCTTCGTCAGCCGGTCTGTGATGTAGGGGCTGTTGGTGTCCTGAATCATGCCCCTCCGGACCTCGAACCCGGATGGAAAGACTATTGCCCTCTTCCGTATCCGCTCTGAGATTTCGCGCTGCATCCGCGCCATTCCACCGAGGATCTCGCCAGCCGTCTCCTGATTCTCGATGGCAATCAACCCGAGAATGCCATCGGAGTGAAGACTTGTCTCGGGGGTGAGACTGACCCCCGGGATCGCCGCCAGCGCCTTGAGCAGGGCGTCCCTCTTGCCGATAATATCCTCGGCCCTTACGGATTTCTTCAGGACGTCAAGAGTGATGAGTTCCTCACGCACATCGACAACCATGATCTCCTTCTTGTCGAGGTGCAGAATCCCGGCAAACTTCTCTGCAATCAATCCCAGGTCGACATCGACGATATGTATGGGACTGATCCATATCTCCGTCTTTTCAAAAAGTTCAAGTTCCAACCTTCTCACCCGTCTCTGCCGTAATATCCATTCTCGTGTCAAGAAGCGGCGCATCGACAACGGCCTGTCCGATGTCGACGATCTCTACAGGCAGCTTCTTCAGTTCATGGAGATCGCCGATTCCGATGTTTCCTGCAAAAGCTATTTGCACGCGGTCTCTCAGCGCCTTTGCCCGCAACCCGGAATCGATCTTTACGATATCCTCTTTTCTGCCTGTATCGATCATGATGATGTTGCCGCCGCCCTCTGCGGCGACGATTGCTTCCCGGAGGAGGCTATGTCCTACCCCCTTCAGCTGTATCACCAGGGTGTGTCCCTTCAGGCCTTTCACGGATTGCAGCGTCTTTGCGACCCCGCCCAATGCTTTGACGTAGTTCTTATCCAGGTAAAGGAAGGGTATATCTGCCATGCGGTACGGGATGCCTCCGTCGGCGATCGCCTGCCGGACCAGGTCTTTGATCGGCAGCGGCATTTTCTTCCATGCCCCGCATACCACCTTCAGGTTCTTTCCGGCGGCCTTCTTTGCCTTCCGGGCGGCCGTGGCAATACCGGAGGCCTTTGAGATCCAGCCGATAAGCTGCTCTTCACCCACGGCCAGCTGCTTGGCGCTTCCCGTGAGAACGGCGATGACCTCCTCCGGCCTGACCCTCGCCCCGTTTTTCTTGCATTTCTTCAAATGGATTCCCAGATTCTTGCAGGCCTTTTTCAGCCATTTGATTCCGGAAAGGACGCCCTCTGTCTGGGCGGAGATGTGGGCAATGTACTTCTTTTCCCGGATGCCGGCGAAGATGATATCACGGATATCCCGTTCAGGTAGCATTATTTATAAAATCCTCCCGCATGCGTATCCATTCCCCGGATGGAAATGGACCTCAAAACAGGAATGGGATATGCCTTTTGCACCGGCCATTCGAGATTTTCCTGGGCAGTATCTTCATGAGCGGAAAATGCTCTTCCGGCCGAGAATAAGGATTTCACTACCCCGGAGAGCATGAGCCTATCCTGCCAGACGCTTCAGATATTCCCGTTCCTTCTCCACTCTTTCTTCAAACTGCTGGAGGTTCTCTTTCGTGAGATTGCGAAAGCGCCCCTGGAGGGCAAAATAATCCCGGAGCGGCTTTTCCGGCCGTTTGGAACTCAGGGTGTACTTCTCCCCGTTTTCAATTTCATAAAGGGGAAATATTCCTGTCTCGGTGCCCAGCTTGGCAAGCCTGATCGTCATCTCCGGAGAATAGCGCCACCCCGTTGGGCAGGGAGAAAAGATCAGGATGAACCTCGTGCCCCCTATCTCCTTCGCTTTCTTCACCTTCCTGATCAGGTCGGCGGGATATCCGATGGAGGCCGTCGCAATGTAAGGGATGTTGTGCGCGGCCATGATGCGGACGATGTCCTTCTTGGGCGTATCTTTCACGAAGGGGGCGGGAGTCGTAGTCGTCCAGGCGCCCGCAGGGGTTGAAGAGCTTCGCTGAATCCCCGTATTCATATAACCTTCATTATCATAGCAGACGTATATGATATTGTCATTTCTCTCGGCCGCTCCCGACAGGGCCTGAAGGCCGATGTCAAACGTGCCTCCGTCGCCGGCCCACGCGAGGACATGTATGTCTTCCTTGCCCATGACATCCAGGGCCGCCCGAATTCCTGAAGCCGATATGGCCGTCGATTCAAAAGGAATCCTGAGGACAGGAATCTTAAGTGAAGAAAAAGGGAAACCCGCGGCAATTGTCCCCATGCACGAGGGCGGAATGACAATAATGGTTCTCGGACCCAGTCCCTTCAATACATATTTCATAGCCAGCGCGGCTCCACAGCCGGGGCAGGCCGTATGTCCTGAGTAAACAAGCTCCTCTTCGGGTATAGGGAATTTTATTTGAGCAGGCCTATCCATGTGCTTTCTCCTCGGTTCGGCATATTATGCGTTTGTTCAATGATTAATTCAATGTCTTTATCGGTCACATCCTTGCCTCCCAAGCCGGCGATAAACTCATAAACAGGCAGACCGCAATTGATCCCCTGGAGGGAGGCCTTGACCTCCTGTGCAAAAATCCCTCCGCATCCGGGAGAGAAGTCACGGTCGATCACAGCCACCTTCTTTGCTTTTCGAAGCGGCTCACAGATCTGCTTTCCGGGGAAAGGACGAACCATGCGGATCCGGAGGACGCCCACCTTCATTCCCCTGGCCCGGCAGCGGTCGGCAACGACGCGGCACGTGCCGGCAATTGTTCCTGCTGTAACCAATATAAGGTCGGCATCTTCACACAGATAGGTTGAGACGAGACCATAATCCCGGCCAAACACCTTTTTAAATTCGGCATCGATTTCACTGCAGAAGGTCTTGGCCTCCTCCATGTCCTGATGCATCTTGTATCGGAAATTGATATAGTAATCCGTCGTTGACCCGAACATGCAGGGATTATCAACGTCGAGGCACTCCCGGGCTGGCGCGGGCGGGAGGAAGAGGTCGACCTGGCTCTGCTCCGGAAGGTCAACAATCTCATAGGTGTGAGAAAGGATGAACCCTTCCAGATTGACCATGACAGGAAGCAGTAATTTCTCCGATATCCTGTAGGACTGAATGATTGTGTCAAAGACCTCCTGGCCGCTCTCACAGTAGAACTGCAGCCAACCCGTATCCCGCTGGGAGAGACTGTCGCTCAGATCCGCCTTCAGATTGAAAGGGCTTGCCAGCGCCCTGTTGACGTTTGCCATGACTATCGGGAGCCGCAACCCTGAGGCATAATGCAGCAACTCATGCATCAACGCCAGCCCCTGGGAGCTTGTTGCCGTGAATGTTCTAGCCCCCATCACTGACGCGGAAATGCACGCGGCCATGGCGGAATGCTCCGACTCCACGTTGATGAACTTGGCCTGAAGGGCTCCCGTTGCGCAGAACCCGGCCAACATCTCCACTATGGAAGACTGAGGGGTGATGGGATACGCTGCAATGACTTGGGCCTTCGCGGCCACAACAGCATACGAGACGGCCTGGTTGGCAGAAATAACTTTCTTCATCTTTCTTCCTTCTCAATCAAAATGGCTCCTCTGGGACACTCTTTCGCGCAGATTCCGCAACCCTTGCAATAGGTGTAGGAGATTTGAAATGCACCGCCCTCCGCATAGATCGCGTTATCCGGACAGTACATCCAGCAAAGGCCGCAGCTATTACATTTTTCCCGATCGAGGATTGGTCTTTGTGAGCGCCACTCGCCGGTTTCGTTTCCTTCTGTCGTGATGAAGGAGATGGCTGTGATTGGTAACGTATCTAAGGATTTCAGGCTATATCGCTTTTTCATTTAATCAACCTCTTGATGCAAGATTACTCTACTTAAAAAACCACCTTCTCATAAGCCTCCCGGGCGGCCTTGGCATTATCCTCGGGATGTGTTGGCACATTCTCGCGCACGGCATCCATGATCGATCCTATAGCGACCATCCCGGTTGCCCTTGAGAACGCACCGATGATCGTCGTATTGACGATCGGAACGGATGAGCTCCCCAGGCCGTGCTCCTGTGCGATGGTGTTTGCATCCAGTGTCGCCACGCGATAGGGGCCCAGAAAAACATAGTCCTCCGGTTTCTTATCGCTGTTGATGATGATCCAGTGTCCTTCCTTCAGACCCTGGACAATCCCCTTCCTTCTGGTCAGGCTTGAGTCAAGAACGATCAGGCAGTCCGGTTCATAGATTCCGAATCTCTCCCTGATCTCGAAGTCGCTCACGCGCGTAAAGGCGACTACGGGCGCACCTCTTCTCTCAGCCCCGAAGTTCGGGAAAGCCTGAACGAATTTCTTTTCCTTGAAGAAGGCGGAGGCGAGAACCGTCGATGCTACGACCGCGCCCTGTCCTCCTCTTCCATGAAACCTGATTTCGTACATTCGCTTCCACTCCATTTCTTATTTGAGCCTGCCTGATGGCCAGGCAGGAATCCCCTTCTCGAAAAACCGCCGGCAGTGAAATATCTCCCCTCAATAGGGATTGGATGCCCTGCTGGCGCATCCCTCTCAAGTCGCTGTCTTGAGTTGATCTATTCAGGATGCAGAGCCTATTGCCTGTTAACCTTTACCTGTTTGTCTTTCAGCACCGCGGCACTTAGACCGCGCTGACGGCACCACTTCGGAAGCAACTCTCTCTCCACCTTCTCTTCAATGCCCGAGACCTTGGACTTGAGCAGTTCGGCCAGGGGCTCAGTCATGTTGAATCCGTTTGCCGCACCGTCAAATACGAGGATATTCGAGGTACCGCTGGCCCGCGTCACGAAGTCGACCGCCTCCTGCAGCCCTTCCGTCATCACCGCATATTTCATGTACTGGGGATTCTGCGGGTCCGCATTCATATGATTCACCATGGCGCGACCCACCACAACGGTTGGAACATGCTGCGAAAAGAACGTGCATGGCAATCCGCTCATGCAGTAGTTGTTGATCATCCATTTGACGGCTGGATTCAAAGGAGGGAGCTGCTCGATAAGACGATGGCCCAGTTCGTCAAAATACATCTCCGTGTAGCGTGAAAACGGAGGGAATCCCTGGTCCAGATCGAACTCATCCACAGAGAGCCCCGCAAAATTGTCGTACACGATCCCGCCCGCTCTCATGTACCCGATGGGCATGGGACCGTCGACGATCACATTGCATTGGTCGATGTGTTCCAGCAAGGTAAGCAGTTTCCCATACCATCTCAACGTATCGACCGCCATATACTCATCCTGCTTCAAGAGATCGTTGTTCGCGCTGACCTCGGCGATCCCGCTGGGTGCAACGTTCAGCATGACGGAAAAGACAAACTTGCTCTGGACGAAGTCCGAGGTGAACATAGCTCTGGGAATGATGTTCGACGATCTCGGGCCGAAGTTCTGGTGATATGTCGAACGCGTCTCCATCCTCGCATAGGACATGGCAAAGGGCTTGACGATACGGTTGAGCATCCTATGGTTGTGGAGCTCCCTCAGATCATTGTTGTGGGCGTGGATAACCCACTTCGCATCATAGGCCCTCTTGAGTCCATAAAGGGTCCCGAACTCTGTCTGGATGGGAAAACCTTCATCAATGGGCGTCATCCCCATGGCCTTCCCGTTGAAATGCTGATCAAGCCCGAATTTCTTGATGTACTCCTCTGTCTCCCTGAACCGCAGCCCCACACCGGCACGCAGCCGTATATCCTTGGTACCGGTCCTCTCCGCGATCACATCGTGTGTAACCTTGATCATCTCCGCATAGGCAGTCCCGCCATAGAGCGTGAAACCATGGTGCGACGCCAGGATGTTGACAGAATCCCCGGGCTTTATCTTGGTCATGTCAACCCCGTTCAAAGAATCCCGGGTCGCCTGACGGATCGCTTCAATCCCACGCTCGCTCGGGAAAATGGGCTTGGGAATAGAGGGAATGAGTTCCCGAACGGTCAGGGAGGTCATCCCCGGCAATTCTGCGGCTCTCATCTTCAACAGCTCCGGAGCAATGCAGTACTGTGACTTGTTAGGAGCGGCAGGTTTTAGTGTATTTCCCATCTTATGTACCTCACTTACTCTTAAAAACGGTTTCGATTAGTTTAATGTCATCATCAAAATGAAATCCCCGTGGCTCATACTTCTTCTTCAGTTCGGGGTCCAGATCCCACAGGGTGAATGTCTTTCCAAAGGTCTGGTGTGTGCTCCCCAACGTGACCGGGAATCCGGACGCCTCCAGAAGTTTGACGATCGACTGGATGCAAAGGACGGCGCAACCGGTGCGGGCCCCTGTCATCCGGGAGATGTCTTCAGGAGTTTTGGCCCCTTTCAGAATGGCGGCAACGACCTCTTCAGCGCGTGTCACATTGCAGTAACAGATGATCTGCTTCGGATGGATATGCACCTTCTTGCAGATGCGCATGATCTCTTCTTGATCGAACTCGCTGGCGTCGACGGCTATGGTATAAGGCTCCTGTATCGGTTCGATGGTGATCGCGAATACAGGACATCGGTCCACGCAGTTCAAACAGCCTTTGCACTCTGCGAACGTGTAAGTGGGCGGTGCGGCGCATCCGAAACACCTTTGTGCTTCGTTCACGGCCTGGTCCTCCTGATAGCCGAGGCTGACCTCTTCAAAAGAGCGGACCGCCTGCCCCAGATCGAGATGACCGGTCTCGTTCCTCGCCGCCGGATAGAAGTAATCGCGATTCATCTCTTCATAAGTCACGACCTCGCGCGCGGCCATCTCCTCTTGGCGCGCATTTCCCTTTTCGAGGAAACGATGGATGGCCAAAGCCGCTTTTTTACCCGCACCGATTGCCTCGGATACGGTGCCTGTCCCCTTGGTTGCATCCCCTCCGGCAAAAATGCCCTTGATATTGGTCTCGAAAGTCATATCGTCGATCTTGATCGTTTTGGAGGGGTTTCTCTCCAGCTCGACAAAATCTTTATCGTCCGGTCTCTGACCGATCGCGACGATCACCATATCGGCCGCAATGGTTGGGGCAGCACCATCTCCATACTCCGGCGCGAATCTTCCCCGCTCATTAATGACGCTCGTACACTGGATCGTTTCCAGACCCACGATTTTGCCCCGATCGGCCAATATCTTTCCGACCCCCAGGCTGGGATGGATGATAACCCCTTCCCCTCCGGCCTGTTCGATCTCCACATCCTGGGCCGGCATCCTGTCTTTGCAGGTCAGGTCGCAAGACTCCAGGCAGATCAGGTGAACCTCCTTGGCCCCGAGTCGCCGGGAAAGCCTGGCAGAATCGATGGCCACATTGCCGCCGCCGATGACCGCCACGCAGTCCCCCATTTTCACCTTTTCCCCAGAGTTCGCCCTCTTCAGAAAATCAACCGCAGACAAGACCCCCTTGGTCTCTTCCCCAGGAACGCCGACCTTAAGACTTGCCCATGAACCTGTTGCGACAAAGACCGCCTTGTATCCCTGCTTAAAGAGCTCTTTGGCGTCCTTTACAGGCGTATTCGTCTTGACATCGACCCCTGACTCTTCGATATATCTGATCTCGTTGTCCAGGACCTGCTTCGGCAGCCGATATTCAGGGATACCGTAACGCATCATGCCGCCTGCCTTCTCAGCACCCTCGAAAAGAGTGACACGGTAACCCATCCGGCCCAAGTGGAAGGCACAGGAGAGTCCTGCCGGTCCCGATCCCACCACGGCGACGCTCTCCATCCGGACCACCTTTGGCTTGACCGGCTTATAGCCCATCTTCACGGCAGTATCGGCAATAAAACGCTCTACAGACTTGATCGACACGCCTTCGTCAAATTCGATCCGGTTGCACTCTTTTTCGCAGGGATGATGACAGACCCGGCCCGTAGCACCGGGAAGCGGGTTTGTCTCTCGGAGCAAATCATAAGCCTCAAGGTATTTCTTCTGTCCGATCAGATAATTAAACCCTTCGATGTCGTTTCCAATCGGACATTGAACGGTACAAGGAGAGATCTTGATCTTCTCCAGCGGCCGGCTTATGGATGGGGTGTAGGCCTTCGTCGGGCAAACATGGGTGCATGTTTTGCAGCCGATACATTTTTCCAAAATGAAATGTGAATTCGTTATAACCTTTTTCATAGCTTTTCTGCCCTTCCTCCTATGTCAAAAGACCATATTTCATGGAGTGGTCTTTCTTTTACAATTTCAGGGTCGCGCGGCCTTCCCCTGCTCGCGCTTCATGTCCAGGTGAAATTCTTTCTTGCAAAATGGACACTTGAGCTTTTGCTTGGGATTTACTTCAACAACCTCCGAGAGAATCCTGTCCAGGTAATACTCCTTTCCGCACAACGCACACTCTATATAATGCACTTTTGCCATGGTAATCTCCTTTATCTAAAACTGTTTCAGGATATCCGGCTCCAGGAAATCCTCCAGCCTTATTCTGGACATCACGGATTCAGGTATGCAGAGCCTTTTGGCGAAGCCGCGGGGATCGACAGGCTTGGTCGCATCAATCCCACCCTTTGTCGTCAAGATGTCATTGCCCGACGGGTCTAACCTCGTGCCCATCATGCCGGGGATGACCACAAGGTCCTTGTCCCACTGTGATCGTGTAGCGATCGCCCAGAGCACATGCTCATCATCAAAGATATTGACGTCATCATCCACCACAACAACATGTTTTATCCGGTAATCGGAGCTAAGGGCCGTTGCTATGGCGGTCTTAGGCTCTCCATCGTTGGACTTCCGGATCTGGATATACGCGTGGAGCCTCGCTGTCCCTGAGACAGGTACGTGTACCCCCACAACCCCGGGCACCACCGCCCTGATTCTGTTATAAAGATAAGCCTCGATCATCGGTGCGTCAAGTAAGAGGTGATCCGCATGGCCCGGCATGATGTCGAGATAGAAGGCGTCTTTCCTTCGCGTTATCGCTTTCACCGTCGTCACGGGGTTTAGCCTCTGGCCGCCGTAATACTGGGTATATTCGCCGAAGGGCGCCTCGATATCAACCTGCTCGTAGGACATTTCGGCTTCTATGACGATTTCCGCCTGTGCTGGAACGAGCATGTCCTTCCCCCAAGTTTCGGAAGGGGTCAGCTCGACGGGTTCGCCTATGATACCGCCGATTATCTGCGGTTCATCCGTGAAGATCTTCGTTTGCGCCCCCATATAGAAAGCAGGATGATGTCCAATCATAATGATTATAGGAACGTTGCGTTTGAGGGCCTTGTATTTCTGGAAGACATAATTTGTGTGACGCGCCGCGTTGAAATTTACGACAAGGCTTTTGGGGCCTGCGACATAGATCCTGATGATTGCGCAATTGACCCATCCTGTCTCCGGGTCTTTTATCCAGACGCTGGGGCTGGTGAAGTATGGCCCTAAATCCATTTCATGATGAGTCACGATCGGCAGTTCATATAAATCTACATCATCGCCTTTCTGGATAATGCCTTTGACCATCGCTTTGGACTTATCGATTACGACCGGAGGCACAGGCTTCTCTTTCTCGATATAGTCCAGGGGAAGCCTCTGAACCGTAGACCCGATAGCATCTGCGAGCCTCTCCCTCGAGCCAAAAAGATTGATCACTACCGGCAGCTTTGAGATTGATCCGTTCAGGTTCCGGACCTTCTCGAAGATCAAAACGGGCTGCTTTTTTCTCGACTCCACCTGCTGCAGGATGGCAGGAATTTCAAACTCTGGAGAAATCTCCTTCTTAACCCTGAGAATATGGGACGGCATATCCCTTTCCAGGTGTTCTATATACGCTCGCAGACCTTGGTTCATCGTATGCTCCTCCTCGCATGTAACTTTCTGTATAGATCTTTCGATAAGAATGTCATCTCATTTTAGCGTCGACGTGGACGCTTTCATTCACTCACTGAGGATAATCCGGGCATCGACTATGATGGCCCCCTTCTCCATGACGAAAATAGGATTGAGATCCATCTCCGCAATCTCTGAGTTGGCCTCGGCCAATTTCGAAACTTGTACGAGCATATCGCACAGGGCATCGATGTCTTTCGCGGATTTTCCCCGGATCCCGGTAAGAAGAGGATATCCCTTGATCTCTTCCACCATGTCCCGGGCGTCCTCGCGGCTCACGGGAACAACACGGAAAGAGACGTCTTTCATGACTTCCACCCAGATTCCGCCCAGCCCGAACATGATCACCTTCCCGAAGGTGGCGTCCGTCGCCAATCCGATTATGACCTCTTCGCCGCCGCTCACCATGTGATAGAGCAAAACCCCCTCTATCCTGGCGTTTGCATCATAGGCCTTTGCATTGGCTATGATTTCCTTGAATGCCCCTTTGACCTTCTCCGGATTTTCAAGATTCACCTTCACGCACTTGGCATCGGTTTTATGTATGATCTGCGGTGAGACTATCTTGGCCACAACCGGGAATCCGAGTTCGCTCGCGAATGCCGCTGCTTCTTCAGCCGAGACGGCCACCTTCTCCTTTGTAACGGCGCAGCCATATGAGGCGAGAAGCGCTTTTGCTTCCGGCTCCAACAAAACATTCCTCTTGGCTTTTCTGGCCCGGCTCAGAATTTCTTTTGCCTGCTCATGGGTATTCATCGCACTGCCTCCTTCTCCAATCGCTCCACCGCTTTCTTGTATCTTATCAGGGCACCCAGCGCTTTTGCTCCCCTTTCCGGAGTCAGGAAGAGGGGGACCTTCTTCTGCAGCAGGACTTCCTTGCACTCATCCACTTCTTTTCCGGCGGACGGCCAGATTACAATGAACGGCTTCTTGCAGTTGGCCTGTATCTCCAGCATAGCGTCCAGGGCAGCCTTTGGGTTATTTTCTCCCAGGCCGACGAAGGCCATCATGTCAATATTGTCGTCCGCTTCGATGATGTTGGCCCGTACAACAAACGGATTCTTTCCTTTCAGCATTGCCATCGCACCGAGGTCGATGTCGGTCGGGTTCGTCCTGCTGGCTCCGGGGATCTCTTCCACGAGTCTCCTCACGGTCTCCTCCGAAAACGGGGGGACTTCCAGGCCCACCTCTCCGCACATGTCAGCGGCCGCAACACCCGGACCTCCGGGCCCCGCAATGATGCCGACCCTCGGCCCCTTGGGAATTCCTTGTCCGAACCACACGTTCTCGAAGGCGATAAGGTAATCCTGGGCCTGCTCGAAGTCTTCCACACGAATAATCCCCGCCTGCCGGAAGGCGCCGTCATAAACTGCGATAGAACCGGCAATAGAACCGGTGTGGGAGGCTGTCATCTTTCGGCCCACCTCCGTTCTCCCGACCTTATAAACGAGTACGGGTTTGACACGGGAGAGGGGTTTGGCTATTTCCAGAAAACGCTGCCCGTCTCTGAAGCCTTCCAGATAGACGAAGACTGCGTTTGTCTTGGGGTCGTCACGCAGGTAATCCATGAAGTCAATCACGGAGACATCACATTCGTTTCCGATGGAAATGAACTTGCTGAAGGAGAGTCCCCGGACCTCGCCCATATTGATGAAATATCCTCCACCGCCTCCCGACTGGCTGATGACCGAAACACCGCCTACGTCTTTCGGAAATGTGCTTCTCCTCGCCCAGGGGTGACCGGATTCCGGGCAGAGGATGCCGACGCAGTTTGGTCCTATGAGCTTCATGCCGCCCTGGCGGGCCATNNCCGGCGGAATGAATGATCCCCGCAGGGATCTTCTTTTTGACGCATTCCTCCATGATCTTGACCATGGCCGCAGCGGGGACGATAAATATGACAAGATCAATCTCATCAGGGACATCCAAAACACTCTTATACGCCTTGAATCCGAGGATCTCATCCTCCTTGGGATTGATGGGATAGATCTTTCCTTTATATCCATACTCAACGAAATTCTTCACCCACACGTAACCTGTTTTTTTGGGCTCAGCGGAAGCTCCGATTATCGCCACGGACTGAGGGTAAAAAAACTTGTCCAAAGCCTCTCGTTCTTTCGGCTCCATAAATAATCTCCTCTGTTTCTGGTATTCATTCTTTAGACCCGTCTCCTCGCGATACTTTTTGCCCCATCGTCCATCAGGGCGAGCCCTTTCGCGATCTCTTCCGGGGTCAGCCACTTGCTTAAATCCATGGGCTCGAATTTGGGTCTCAATGCCCGATATTTTTCTGCAACGGGAACGGTTGTGTCAACAGACCACTTTGCGAAGTTATTGCCGATGCCCGCCCCCTTTATGATATTGACGTCTTCAGCAGCACGTGTCCTCCTCACCATCGCCCAGATGACATCCGAAGGATCATAGATATCCACGTCCTCATCAACGGCAACCACGAAATTAAGATTCCTGACTGCCCCAAAGGCTGCGCCGATCAGATTTTGCGAGATTCCCTGTTCCTGCTCATGGGGCACACGGCACTGGATAACTACCCCCATATGTCCCTTCATACAGTCCAGGACATGACAGTTCGTGAAGATGTTCGGAGCCGTCATCTTGCAGGCATTGTAGATGCTCGCTTCCGAGATGAGTACCTGCAGGTTATTTGTCTCATAGGCATCGGCCAGAGGGGTGAAGTAACAGGGATTATTCCTGTAGGTGATGGCCGAAATCTGAATCTTGAAGCCCGCGGCTGCCAGACCTTCGTAGCCAAGCTGTTCAGGGAAGAAATAAGTCTTCCCCGGTCCCTTCGCCTTGGAGGGAAGTTCTTCAGTTATCTTTTCAGTATAAATCACCTTTCCTTCGAGGACGATATCTGCGTGGGCAAGGGCGTAGGCGTCGACGGTTTTCGCCTTGACATATTCAACGGGCTGCCCCTCCAGGTTCCCCGCCATGCCCAGGTCGTCGGTTCCGATGGGACGGATTTGCGGGAAGTCGCCGCCGGAGGCTACCACGTTTAATCCCGGAGACATGCCGATATTTATCGTAACGGGGTACTCCTGCTTCTTCGACTTATGATGATACAGAACTTCGAGGAAGTGGCGGCTGTACAACGTTGCCATACTCACCCAGTCTTTTCCCAGGCTCGGATTGATGCGATGAAAAGAAAGATTAAAGGAGTGCTCTCCTCCGCCCATCTCCTTGGGAACGCTGATCATCACCACGCCGCCGGAAATAACAGGGCCGATATCCAATTTCGTGTGCGTAATCACCGGCAGGAAGTTCAGGATATCGATGTCCTTAGTGATGACGTTCTCCTGGCACGGAGCCGGCGTCACCAATTTCGGCTGGATGGGATTCCTCGCTGCGTCCAGAATCCGCTTCGGAAGCCCCTGCTTGGTTGTCCCGAAGTACCTTGCCACCCGATCGCGATTCGCGAAGATATTCGTCACTGCCTTCCATTTCGGATACCCCTTGATATTTTCGAAAAGGACCGTAGGACCTCCATCAAAGCTCTTCGAGATACCGGCTATTTCGTACAGAGGATCCACCTCTTTGGAAATAGTGAGAAGCTCCCCTTCCTTGGCGCAGAAATCTATAGCTCCTTGTTGATCTATCAGCTTCACCTTCATGTTTCCTCCTTATAACCTTTCTATAATAATTTCATATTTCATCTAACAATATAGTCGGGGCTGTGGATCGCTGCCTCAAGGTCCGGTTTTTTTCTCGACCTCCGTATCCTCCCGGGGGCCTTCCAGCGACGTCCTGCCTACGCCGCGCCTGGAAAAAATCTGCACCTGTAGCCCTTTGGGGGGCCCGCGCAAATCGCAGGCCCCTCAGCCGATAGACTACATCGCAAAAAATTACAGGCAGATATGGATCACTGGTTAAATAGGCGGCAAGAAGAATGTTACCATTATTCTCCTTTACTTCTTGCCCTTCCAGTAGTTCACCATCCAGGGAGGCAGCTGATATTCCGCCGTACCTCCGTATTTTACACCTACCCACCTCTTGTCGCCCAAGAACGCCTTGCCGTCAGGCCAGATAACTTTGGGCTTACCGTCTATCCACTGGATAATGGTGGTCGTCGTATAGCCAGGTCCGAATACCACGTCATGCACCCACTGCTGGCCTTTCTGAGTAAACTGGATCCTTCCCGAAGCGCCGACATAGTCGGTCTTCTCCATGGCCGCGACCACGGCATCCTTGTCGGTAGTGCCTGCTCTTTCAATAGCTTCCTTCATCAACTGGTAAGCGTCGTAGCAGACACCGCAGTAGGAGGGGCTGTATCCGTAGCGGGCCTTAAGCTTTTTGAAATAAGGCATTGTCTTAGGCGTGATGTGAGCATCCCCAAACGGGGCCAAGGTCGCCTCATAGTTAATCAATCCGCCACTTGACGCCCAGTTCCTATCGTTCATGGACGCACAGTCAAACCCAATCATGGCGGCTGGTATCTGGAGCTCACCCCACTGTTTTGGAACGACCGCTCCGATGGGACCACAGGCATCGAACCGGATTATATGCGCACCGGCCTGCTTGATAGCCGACAGTTCGGCAGTTACATCCTGCGCCGTGATCGATGGTCTCCAGACACCCACAAGTTCCATGCCGTTCTCAGGAATCCTTTTCTGCATGTCTTTGATCACCGGCTCCACCCATAGTGCCTTTTCGCCCAGGAGGGCTACCCTGGGTCTCGCAATTCCGAGGTCTTTTATTACTTTGTCACGGACGATGAGAAGGCCGTTGAATACCACGTCACCGATGTACTTGGAGTTTAGTGTTGCGATCTTGAAGAAATACTTCAGGCGGTCATAGTTCTTCGCCACTCTGGCAACGGGCTCCGGTGAACCGGTATAGCAGTTAATCCAAATGGCCTTTTTGTCCCCTATGACTTCCTGCATCGCGAGGACCGCTTCCGACCTGTAGCCGCCCACTATGAAATTCACCTTGTCGGCGGTTATCAGTCTTTCCATCGCGCTTACCGCATCCGCCACGTTGAGGATCTCATTACTGTCTACCTTGACGAGCTCAACCTTGTATTTTTTACCTCCGATCTTGATGCCGCCTGCTTTGTTTATGTCTTCGACGGCCATGTCCGCGGTTAAAGCACATTCCTGGCCGATGATGAATTTCATGGGGCCAATGTATCCAAACTTGATAGTATTCTGGGCATGAGCCATCGTTGCCATAGCCATTATCAAGAAAAACACCAATATGCCGTATACTGACTTCTTATGCTTGCTTATCATAGCTTCCTCCTGCCTTAATTATCCCTACAATTTGGAATATCCTTTTCCTCCCCTTTAGAATGATCCAAAAGCGAGTCCCATTCCCCGCCGGCATCTCACCTCCTTTTCTTCTCTCTATTTTCGCATTATAAAGCCACTGTACTAAAACATCCTTCCAACAACCGTTGTCCGCTCTTTGTATCCCCGTCTCCGCGACGGAATTTCATCCGGCGCATTAGAGGCCCAAGTAAGTCTCCCTGATGAGCTCATTAGCAAGCAATTCCTGCGAAGTTCCTTCTGCGATTATTTTCCCCCGGGAAATCACATAATTTCTCGAGGCCAGATCAAAGGCGAAACTTACATCCTGTTCAGTCAAGAGGATGGTCACTCCCATTCCCTGTACGTCCCTGATGCGTTCGAATAAGCTATCCTTAATCAAGGGGGCAAGCCCAACCGAGGGTTCGTCAATCAACAAGATTTTTGGTTCTGACATCAGCGACCGGCCGATTGATAACATGGTGCGCTCGCCGCCGGACAAGGTCCCTGCAACTTGAGAGGATCTTTTTTTCAAGACTGGAAACAGGGCATATACTTTTTCAAGATTATCATCAGCGACCTTCTTGTCGAGAAAAAGGGCGCCCACTTCCAGGTTCTCCTGCACAGTCATCTCTCGAAAAGGTCTTCCCCTCTCCGGGCAGAGAATTACGCCTTTTCGTGCAATCTCGTGGGCGGGAAGATTGATTAGCTCCGCTCCGTCAAACTTAACACTTCCATTCAAGGTAATTTTCCCGCTTACCGATCCCTTAAGCGTATCACGCTGCCATTTTATCAACCCGGACATGGCATTAAGAAGGGTGCTCTTCCCGGCTCCATTTGGACCTACCAGGCTTACCAGTTCCCCTGAATTGACATGCAGACTCAATCCGTTTAACACGATCGCCCTGTCGTATAAGACAGATAGGTTTTTTACTTCCAGATACAGGCTCACTTGCCCCCCTTCCCGATATAAGCTTCTATGACGTCTTTATTTTTTACTACATTGCCCGGGACGTCTATCGCAATTACCTTTCCAAAGTTGATAACTATTACCCGGTCCACAATCTTCATCAGCTCGGATAACTTGTGCTCGACGATAAGCATTGCCGGCCCCTCGCTATGCAGCCTTCCAAATCGCCCTCCCTTATGCAACCGCCTTAAAGAACCGGCAACGAGCGTCGTTTCCGCCGGACTCAATCCGCCAAAAGGCTCATCGAGGAGGAGAAGCTCGGGTTCGGTGGCAATGGCCCTCGCCAATTCGAGACGCTTGAGGTCTCCGTGGGATAGAACCGACGCCGGTTCAAGGGCAAGGTCGGCAATGCCGCAGAACTCAAGCGCATCGAGGGCCCGCAACTCAACTGTTTTTACCCACTCTCCCTTCCTCTTCGTCTTGGGGCTAAGGCATGCTACCATAACATTGGCCGCAACCGGCAGGTGACGAAACGGTTTTACCACCTGGAAAGTCGATGCCATTCCCTTGTTCACAATCTTTGCAGTCTTCTGCCCCGTAATGTCTTCGCCTTTCAATATTACCTTGCCTGCGGTCGGTTTCAGTATATTCATCAAGAGACGAATCAAGGTCGTCTTTCCTGCGCCGTTCGGACCTATCAAACCGACGACCTCGTTCCGATCGATCGTGAAACTTACGTCCTCTACGGCCCTGAGCCCGCCAAAGTCTTTGGTCAAATTTTCAACCTGAAGGAATGGTACAGTCATTTTTGAGCTTCTTCCTCCTCCCTTAAGTCCCTACGGGATACTTTACCAATATCAGTCTTGGGGATTTCGCCGACAAATTCAACGATTTTAGGAATCTTGTAAGAGGCCATTTTGTCCTTGCAGTATTCGCGGATATCCTCTTCTGACAGATTACCGCGGGCGTCGCTTTCCAGGACTACAAAGGCCTTTACGTTCTGTCCCACCTTTATGTCCTTCACCCCCACGACCCCGACCTCCTTAATTTTTGGATTACTCTTTATTATCTCCTCCACCTCCCTCGCATAGACCCGCAGTCCCTTGTATTTTATGAGATCCCGTTTTCTGTCATAAATAAAGAAGTAACCTTCTTCGTCCATGCTCGCCAGATCGCCGGTCCTCCACCATGTCATGCCGTCTATGATGGCTTCAGAATCCTTTGTCGCCTGCGGATTTTTCCAGTACCCTTTCGTTACCAGCGGACCATACACTACGAGTTCACCCAATTCGCCGATCGGGATAAATTCATCCTTATCCTGATCAGCTATGGCGGCTAAAACACCGGGCATCGGGATGCCGACGGAGCCGACTTTTACTTTGCCCAAAGGAACACAATGGCTTAAGCATACGAATTCGGTCATACCGTACACTTCGTGCAGTTTCGTACCTGTCCTGACCTCCCAATCCCTGGCAGTAAATTCATTCAGTGCATCGCCCCCGCTGGTAATAATCTTAAATTTTTGCCAGTTCACCCTATCGGTCTTTTCATAGTCCTTGAGTTTTTCATACAGGGATGGAGCGCTGATGAAGAACGTCGCCTTCTGGCTGGCAATGGTATAGAGCAGTTCATCAGGTTCAGGGGTTGTAAGTATTGATATTTTGTAGCCGCATAAGATCGAATAAAAGACGGCGTTGAATTGACCTCCGGCGTGATAGAACGGCATGAGGCCGATGATAGTTTCATTACCGTCTTCAAGAAACATATTTGCAGCTTTATATATCGCTACGGAGGCCATGACATTTCCGTGCGAGAGCATGACGCCCTTTGGCGGCCCGGTCGTCCCTCCCGTATATGGGAGTGTAATAAGATCTTCGGGACCTATATCAACCTTGGGCGGGTTCGGTGGATATTTTTTTATCAAGTCCACCAATTTATGAAAACCTTCCCTGGCAAGTATTTCCGGGGCCGGCGCTGCCATCTTCTGATATACGGCGCTCAGGATTGTCTTGCCGACAAATTTTGTCAATTTAGGAAGGGACTCAGATATATTGGTTAGAATCACGTTCTTGAATTTGATCCCTGTTTTCTCTACGGCTTCATAGAGTATGTCCTGACAAACTATCGTCTCTACTCCCGCATCCTCCAGCTGATGTTTGATCTCACTCGAAACATATACAGGACTTACTGCCGTTACGACAGCGCCCAATTTAAATGCCGCGTAGGACGCTATAATGTATTCGGGGGAGTTGAGCAATAATACTGCTATCCTGTCTCCCTTTTTGACGCCGAGATCTGCGAAGGCGGTTGCGAGCCTGTCCACCTTCTCCCTCAGTTCCTTGTACGATATTTTTCTGCCATAAAACATCAGCGCAGTTTTATCCTTCCACTTCTCGCTCGCGAGATTAAAAGCTTCCGTCACCGATATCTTTGGGACCTCAATCTCATGCGGAGCCGAAGGCAAATAGGAGCTAAGCCAAGGCCTGTTCAAATATACAGATTTCTGAGTCATTCTTATTCCTTTCCTTGATTTGCGTTTTCCTCTTTCGTCAGATACATCGGCGCCCGGCAGGCCCTGCAGGTGCGCCTTGTAGCTGCATTTATGACTTTGCATCTTGTGCATTCCTGCTCAATTTTATCACGCACCCAGACGGTAATCCCTTCCGGCATGAAAAGCAGGGAAAGAATTAAGATTAGCGAAAGAAGGATGAACCGTACTTCCTCTCCATAGGGATAAAACCTGATGATTTCTGTGAGCGGGTATAAAATGAAAACTCCCGCAACGGGTCCATAGATCGTCCCCATGCCTCCGAAAATCGCCCATAGTACCACTTGAATGGAAAAGGTAAGCTCCAGTGTGGAGGGTCCGGCAACTCTGATATAATGAGCATACAGGCCTCCGGCAATTCCTGCAAAAAACCCGCTCATCGCAAAAGCGAGCAACTTATATTTGATAGTATCTATCCCCGAGGCGCGCGCGGTCATCTCGTCTTCCCGAATGGCACGCAGAAGAAGCCCCGTCCTCAGAATCCTGCTTTTTGCATCAGTAAATTTAAACATGATGAAAATGGAACACATCACTATTGCAATAACAATGTAGTATGCGGTGATCTTGTCTTCCGCAAGACGGCTTAACCCGTAAAGACCGGCCTCGCCGCCTGTGAAGTCTGAAAAGTAAAATATGATCCCGGAAAGAATTATCGGAAAAGCAAGCGTCACGAGCCCCAGATATATGCCCCGGAGACGCAGAGCCGGCAGACCTACGATCAACCCTATAAAAGCGCCGACGCAGCTCCCGATCGGAATCGTCAGCCACACGGATAATTCAAGGTGCAAATCAAGCAAGGCGCTGGCGTAGGCGGCGACCCCGAAGAAAAGTGCGTGGCCGAGACTTAACTGTCCGGTATATCCAGTCAAGGTATCCCAGCTCACGGCGTAAAGGGAAAATATTGCCGCAAATGTGACAATGCGCAATGTCGCCTCGTCAGCCGTTAGGAGGGGAAAAAGAAGCAACGTTATGCCGAACATCAGCGCAATTACCCGCCCGGGAATAACGAGGACGGATTTACGAAACCACATCCACATCCATACAATACGTGTTATCACTTTATAATCTCTCTTCCTCGAATGCTACTCCAAACAAGCCTTCAGGTCTTATCAGGAGCACCAATACCATCGCTGTTAATGAAACCGCGCCTCTTAAGAAGCTTCCGTCAGGCACGATAAAAACTACCAGGGTCTCCGCATATCCCAGAATAAAAGCCGCGATGGCGCTCCCTTTGATGCTTCCGAGCCCGCCAAGCACAACCGCAGACAGCACAATAACAAGCGGGTTAGTCCACATTAAAGGGTTTATCATAATTGTAGGAGCAGTTACCGCACCCGCTACGCCTGCCAAGATTACCGATATGCCCATAACCTGCATGCTTGTCTTGGTTACATTGATTCCCATGACGTTTGCTATCTCGCGATCCTGGTCCACCGCCCTTATCGCCTTACCGAGTTTTGTCTTTGACAATAACAGCCATACCCCGACCAGCGTAGCGATGCTTGCTCCAGCCGTAAAGAAATGCTGATTCAGGACGCTGACCCCTCCGAGTTCGAAATATCCTTCTACAAAGGGAGGTATTCTCTGGTATTGAGCGCCAAATGTTAACAGGATCGTTTCCTCAAACAACATTGCTATAGCCACTGAGATAATCATCACTGCTGTTTCGTGCACTTTGATTCTGTCAAAACACAGTTTATAGCAGACCACTCCTAAGAGGCCTGCGACAATAATGGATGCCATGGCGGCAAGGGGAAGTGGCATATCGAGGAATGTTATAGCGCCGAGTATGAGAAAAGCGGTGAGCATGTAAAAGGCGGTATGGGCCATGTTCATTATCTTCGCAACGCCGAAAATAAGGGAGAAGCCAATGGCAAGAATGGCATAAACCGCGCCTGAAACTAACCCGTTGATCAAGATCGATACAAACATAGATACACCCCGTAGATTAAATGCGTGACTTCAGACTTTCCCCTTCCGGATAGCGAAATGTGAATCTTTCACACCTTTCTTCAACTCATGAGAAGACGCCGACAGAGGCCCGAAAAACCCTTAGCGGAACTTTCTCATCACAGATGGCGGTCTCATATTACGTACTTCTTGTACCTGCGAGCGCCGGGCCGTCGATCGTCTTTCCATTTGTTTCCCGCTTCTCCCGCAGCATCCCGTCCACAAAACCTTTGGCGCCCTCGGCAGAAGGCTGCTTCGGTTTTTTTGCCTTATGAATCATCTTCGGATAAATGATATTTTCTCTCACACACCTTTTGAGTTTCTCCAAATCGCCTTCAGCGAGAGCTATGATGATGGCTTCGTGCTGGGCAATACTCACCTGGGGTATGCCAAGCGAGACGTAGGCGTTGTACCGGAGAGCGAAGATGCCGTTTTTCAATCTTTCAAGATTGTCTGCGAGAAACCTGTTTTCAGTCATCGCATAGATGGCCTGGTGGAACTCCTCATTGTTCATCACCATGTCCTCAAGCACGCCGCTCTCGACGGCTCTGGAATATTCCTTATGAATCTTCCAGAGAAGGGCCAATTTGTCCGGAGTAATTTTCTTGATCAGAAGCTCCGCTGCCAGTAGCTCCAAACTCAACCGCACGCAGTAGAGATCATCCAGCTCTTCATCGGTAATGTCTGCCACCCTCGCACCCTTATTCGGAGTGAACTCGACGAATCCGAGATGGACCAGCTCCTGAATGGCTTTGCGAATGGTGAAACGCTTTACATTGAATTTTTTGATCAGTTCCGACTCGACCAGGCGCTCCCGGGGTTTCAGCTCACCCGTCAGAATGGCCATGGCCATTCTCCTGCAGGCATCATCCGAATTTATGACAGTCATGACTTCACTCAAAATCGTGTACCCGAATTCTTAACCGCTCAACGCCTCGCATGCTCCTGAAGAAGGCTCTTCTTAGCGGGCTGTCCATCTGCTGGAGCTCAAAATGCTCCTTCACATTTTCTCTGGTATTATTGATGGATTGTCCGCATTCAGAAAAGTCCTCCGTAGATGCAAGGAACCTTATTCAGGAAAATTGTCAGTGATAATATCGATAATATTGTCAATAATGCATTTCGTCGCCTGCGTAGCACCGCTTTTTAGACTTGTCAAGGGAAAAATCAGTAAACTTTATTCAATAAATTCAAATTGCAATAATATAGACAATATTGTCGATACTATATGTCTTCCTGCAAATGCTCTCTTTTTTTTTGAGTTTGTGAGGGAACATTGTGCAAATGTGTCGAAAAGCAGGATTGTCGAGTCTGGTGAGTAATCCACCTTTGGCGGTAGATTTAAAGCCACTTTTTCAATGTAACGGATAGCGGTAGTCGTCGGGTGAATCTGCGGTATCTTTCCTCGAGGCAAAGACGGGTACCTAAAGGAAACACTGCGAACTGGTCAAGACTAACTGCCCCACCGTTTGAAGAGATTATGTTCTACATGGAAGTAGTCGAAAATCTTCCCGATCGTATGGTTGATGATATCCTCGATGGTCTTGGGTTGATGATAGAAGGATGGAACAGGCGGCAAAAGATGTGCTCCCATCTCGGCGGCCATAGTCATCAGTCTTAGATGCCCGATATGGAGCGGGGTCTCCCTCACGACGAGCAATAATTTCCTTTTCTCTTTGAGGGTAACATCCGCGGCGCGGACAATCAGATTATCGCTGTAGGAATTGGCGATTCCAGAAAGGGTTTTGATGGTGCACGGAATAACCACCATGCCCTCCGTGATAAACGACCCGCTAGCCAGAGCGGCCCCTACGTCTACGTAACTGTAATTGTAATCGGCCATCTGTTTTATCTCGTCAGGATTCATGCCGGTCTCAATCTCGATATTACGACAACCGGACTCCGAAATAATCAGGTGTGTTTCATAGGGCGTTTCGCGCATGGCTCGCAGCATATGAATTCCGTAAATCACTCCGCTTGCCCCGGTAATTGCAATGATCATTCTTTTCGGCACTGTATTATTCCTCCAATCTTCGCCTTCTCAGGAACGAGAGGTTCGCATATGCGCTTCGATCATCTGAGTAAGTATTTCCACATTATTAAGGATCTGTTTAAGGTCTGATTCGTTCAGGTTGTCCCAGTGCATCCCCGCAGTGACCACCACGGGACGATCGGCAACAGCTGCCAGTCGTTCCGATACGGATTTGACGACGGTATCCTCTTTATGTCCAAGGATACTGAGGACTGAGGCAGTCGCGCTTCTCTTATCATGATCCTTCAGACTCTGCCGGGACTGGGCTAAAGCTACTGCACCGACGTGGGGTCTTTCCCCGCCCCAAATGACAACAACAAAATCTGGACCTACTTTCACGACTGAGGCGCTCAGATCAAATGTCCCTGCGTGCGTCTTTAAGATTATGGGCTCTTCATTCATATTTCCATCTTCACGACTTTTTGCTTATCTTCAAATAAGGAATGTTTCTTATGCGCGAGAATTATAGGAGAGGGAGCTTTGGTATGTCAAGAAAATATGAATTCAACACAGAACGGGCCGTGCCATTCAACCAAAGAAAGCACGTCCGGAAGAATTTCTTGAAGGCCATTTAATGCGTGCATTCCCGTCTGTGCACAATCCCATGCGCCCTGCAAACGCACGGAATCTAAGCTGCGCTCACTCAATGGGGAAACACGGCCTGCAAGACCCAAAGCGCCACCATGCCTACTCCGATCGTCAAGAGAACATTCCGGGTGCGCCAGGCAACAGCGGCGGCCAACGCTCCCGCCAGCAGCCGGAGATTTCCGAAGGAGAGATCGAGTGTGCCTTTGGGCATCAGCAGTTCCGGAAAAATAATCGCAGACAGCACTGCCGAAGGCACGAGACACAAGGCCCATTGAACAACAGACGGCAGATTCACACGTCCGATCAGCCCGATCATCGACAGGCGAATCGCATAGGTTACTAAGCCCATGCAGATGAGGAGCAGCCATACATTCATCGGCTGTCCCCCCGCTCGTGACGGCGGCCTGTTGACAGCAGTCGCGCCTCTACCCAAAGACCAACTGCCATGCCGCTGATGGCCGCAACTATCAACCCGAGCTTGTAGGGCAGGCCAAAAGCCAAGACGGCGATGACGCCGGCGGAAAGCGCCGCCGCCACGCTCGGCCGATCACGCAGCGCCGGTACGACGAGGGCGATGAAGGTCAGTGCTATAGTGAAATCAAGGGACCAACTGGAGGGAACCTGAGCGCCGAGGAAGATGCCCGCCGCGGTGCTGACCTGCCAAGTGCTCCACATCGCCAGGCCCGCCCCCAGCAGATACCAGTGCCTGTTGGCGGATTTCACGGCTGAGGCCGATTCCTGATTGTAGCGCGTGATGGTGACGGCGTAGGCTTCGTCGGTGAGGAGATAGGCGAGCAGCCACTTCCACCTGTGGCTCAGCTGTGCGAGATAAGGGGCAATGGAGGCGCTGTACAGTATGTGTCGCAGGTTCACGATAAACGTCGTAAAGACGATGACCATGCCCGGCGCGCCTGCGTGGATGAGCTGCACGCCCACGAACTGCGCCGAGCCGGCGAAGACAATGGACGACATCGCCATGGCCGCGCCGACGCTCAATCCGGCGCCCACGGCCAGCGCCCCGTAAATCATGCCGAACGGAACGACACCCAATAAGATCGGCAGTTCGGCCCTGACGCCCGCGACGAATTCGGAGCGCGGCGATCGCTTCAAATCACGATTTGTATCCACTACAGCTAACCCAAACAGCTTATTGAATGTTAGAAGTATCTATAGTCCCGCCCACAGGGCCACATGGTAGGCGATGATGCCGCCGGAAAAAGATACAATCAGCATCACGAGCAGGGAGGAAGCAAACCATTTCGCACTTCCCATTTCTTTCTTCATCACCGTCAAAGTGGCAACGCAGGGAATAAAGAGCATGAGAACAACCAAGAAAGCCAGCGCCGAGGCGTGACTCACGACATTCGGCAAGACATCAAGCAACCCGTGCTCGCCTACGCCGTAAAGAACTCCGAGGGTGGCAATTGCATTCTCCTTCGCCACAAAGCTCGTAATCAGGGCTGTCAGCATTTTCCAGTCGAGTCCCATCGGCTTCCCCACGGGCTCCAGGAGACGGCCGAACCACGCGAGAACGCTGCCCTCCGTATTGCCGCCCGGAAAATAGGAGAGAATCCATATGACGACGGAAACCGTCAGTATAACGGTGCCCGCCTTCTTCACAAATGCTACGGTCCTCGCCCACACAACGATTCCGATCGTCTTGGGATCGGGTTTATGATAGAGCGGCAGTTCCATGATGAAAGGCATGGGCTCGTCCTTCAAAATAAATCTATCTATGACCATGCCGATGACGCCCAGTACAAGTATATTCATCGTCAGTAACGCCCAGGAAACAAGGGCTGCCTTGTCTGCAAATAGAGCGGCAGAGACAAACGTCAGGACGGCAAGCCGCGCCGTACAGGGGACGAAGGGAATAAGAAATATCGTAAGCAACCGCTCTCTTTTGGACTCCACAATCCTCGTGCCCAGTACAGACGGCACATTACACCCGAAACCCAAACACATGGGAATAAAACTCTTCCCGTGAAGACCCACAAGATGCATGAATCTGTCCATCACAAAAGCCGCCCTTGCCATGTATCCAACGTCTTCCAAAAAGGCCATGACCGCAAAAAATATCAGCAATATGGGGAGCAAAGTCAATACCGACCCCACACCTCCGATAACGCCGTCGATTATGATTCCCCTGATCCAGGGATCGGAAGAGACGATTGCCGCATCCACCCACCGCGCGAGGGCAGCGACCATCCATTCAACCTGCTTTTGCAGGGGAAACCCTATCTTGTATGTCACCATGAAGACGCCTGCAAAAACTGCAAAGAGAATAGGAATGCCGAGGATGGGGCGGGTGAGAATGTGATCGATTCTGTCGGTCATTACGACCTCTCCCATTTTGAATCTCGAAACGGCGGCCCTGGTAACCTCTTCGATCCAGTCGTACCTGCCGCCGACCACAGCGTGGAGGGAGTCTTCATGCTTGATGAGAAGCGTTTGTATCCCGTTCCACACATCCGCGGGCACGAGTCCCTCCATCAACTTTGATATTTCCGGATCGCCTTCCATGAGTTTCGTAGCAGTCCAGCGGACGGTGAACGGAAGCGGTACATATTCTTTGATGAGACCCATGAGGCTATCAAAAATCGCCCTGTGATCCGGGGAAACATCAGGTATCCTCGGCTTGTAATGTAGTTCCCCCGCTGCCGCAGCGATGACAGTGGATACGAGCTCCTTGATTCCCCTGTTTTTTGTAGCAACCATCGGTACAACCGGTATCCCCAGAGATTCCTGCAAGGCCTTCACGTCAACATGGATCCCCTGAGCTTCAGCAACATCGATCATATTGACGGCCACAACGATGGGCGGTCCTAAGAGCAGCAACTCCGATAAGAGATAGAGGCTCCTTTCGAGGGCAGATGCATTCACGAGATGGACAATAACATCGGGATTTGCACTGATGATAAAATCCCGCGCAACCCTCTCCTCTTCGGAAAAGGCGGTCAGGCTGTAGGTGCCCGGCAGGTCGATAATCTGAAGTTCCACGTCATCCGAAAAATGGGCGCCTTCTTTCTTCTCTACCGTTTTTCCCGGCCAGTTGCCGACATGCTGCGATAAACCGGTAAGGATATTGAATACAGTGGATTTCCCTACATTGGGCTGACCGGCAAGTGCAACAAGAAGTTTCTTCTCAACCCTCTTCTGCTCTCCCTCATCCCGCACTGCCGCAACCTTGAATACCAGTATCTTCGATGCCTCACCACCTCCCAGGGCCACCCTCGTATCCGCCACCTGGACAATAATCAGCCCGCCGCTCTTGCGGAGGACCTTGAGCTTGGCGTTAGACACAATGCCCATGCCTGCGAGTCTGCTTGTGAGCGCGCCCCCTCCGGAGATGGCTCGAATAATTCCCTCTTCGCCTACGCCCATCGATGTAACCGGTATCAATTCGGTGCTCATATGCCTATTTCATTAACCAAAATTAAACGTGCCCGCTTATACCAAAATTATGCCGGAAAATACACAAAAAGAAGCTGTTGCCCGATTCCCTGTACAAGGAAGTACAAGATGATCGCAAGGAACAGGCTCTCCGGATTCACGTATCTCATTATTTTAAATATCCAATGTATGCCCGTTATCTTTTAGCCAGATTCTTTGTTTCTTATAATCGGTAATTGTATTCCCTACAATATCCCAGAAACGCCCGGAATGATTTTTTTCCTGCACATGGGCCAATTCATGTACGACCAGGTAATCAATGACGGAACACGGCGCCATTATGAGCCGCCAGCTGAAATGCAGGTGATTATCCTGAGAACAGGAGCCCCAGCGGCAGCGGGCATTGCTTATCTTGACGCCTTTGGGAATAAGCTTGAGGGCCTGGCTGAAATAATCGACCCTTTCCCCGATATATTCCTGCGCGCTTTTCCTGTACCAGTCGACGAAGAGCTCCCTTCCCTGAAGGGCACTATCTTCGGCAAGGACAAATTGGCCGCAAAGGAAATCCAGTTTATCGCATCCGAGAGCTGCAGCCCCGATCTTCAACGGATAGGGGTCCCCCAGGAAAAAAAATATTTCACCTTTTACATACTTCTTTGTCCGGATTTCTTTTTGCCTTTCCCCGCTCTCCCTGATCTTTTTCCGTAGCCAGCTTTGTTTCTCTCTGACGAATCTATCTATTTCCGGAATCGGGATTCGATGCGGGGCATAGACGACTGCAGTCCCGTTTGCTTTCAGGTGCAACGAAATCGTCCGCTTTCTTTTTCTGCTTCTCACTACTTCGTAATTCAGTTCCATTTCTTTGCATCCCATGATGTGCAAGGCAAATATACTATTTATTATGCGCGGAAAATAGAGTATTATAAACAGTATGGCAAGTAAATAAAAGAGAGAGTCTCTCCATGAAACTGACTCCGTTATCATATGTTGTTATTCTCTTTATCGGCGCATCTTTCCTGGGAGCAACTTCCGTTTGCGCACAGGCAGGAAAAGAGCAATGGATTTTTGTGGGTTTTACCAAGTACAGAGATGCACTTTATATCGAGAAGAAGAGCGTTTCCTATCCCTCCCCTGATATTGCCCGGGTCTGGTCTATGATTGCCCCGTCTGAAAAAAGTAAATATCGCGAGGAAGTAAAAGGGGAGTTAAAGAAGTTAAGAAAATTGGCAAAAGGATTGAAGTACGCTGAGATACTGAATGAAATTGACTGTAGAGGAGGCAAGATCAGGTTCCTGCAGATTCTTTATCTCAATGCACAGGGATCTATAATCCACGCTGCTGCCTCAGCCGATTACGAATGGAAAATAATTTATTCCGGGAGTCTCTGGCAAAAGATACAAAGCACAGCCTGTAAGAACTGACTCCTGCCTCAAAAAAAACAAACCGGGCACCATTGAGATGCTCGGTTGTTTTTTTGTAAGGTCTTAATAAAGATATTACTACTTTTGCGCTGGCGCTGCAGGAGCTGGCGCTCCAGGTGCTCCAGGTGCTCCGGGTGCCCCAGGTGCCCCAGGTGCTCCAGGTGCTCCAGGNNGTGCTCCAGGTGCTCCAGGTGCCGGCGGCGCTGCTGCTTCTTTCTTCGCGGGCTCTGCCGCTTTCTTTTCGGGTGCGGACGGACAGCCGACTAATACAAGCGTAAATGCTATCAACATCAGCACCGAAAGCATGAAAGCAAACACCTTCTTCATCAATGTAGTACCTCCTTTCAAAATTTTTCAGACGCTGGGCGCTAAACCCATTTCTTTAGGGTCGAAACATACTCCCTTTTTTTTCCTTGTCAAGATAAATCTGCCTAATATTTCCTAAAAATTTGTGGCGCCTGTCTTGCCAAATCGGCGGGTATTTCCTGGACAACAGCATATGCAGGCAACAATTTTCGCCATCTACTGATTACCTCTGCCTAAGGTTTGTTTTCATCTCATGATTTGCTGCTGAAACCGTCAAACCCGGCCGTAGTCGTCCTCTGCCCGTTCGATGTCGTCCTCTCCGAAATAATCTCCGCCCTGGACTTCAATTAAAACAATATTCTCCTCCCCTGTGTTCATGATCCTATGCCATGCGCCCTGGGGGATATCCACAGCCTGGCCGCGCTCCAGATGGACTTGACGTTCGTCGATGGTCGCGATGGCGCTACCTTGGACGATATACCAGTGTTCCCTTCTGCGAAGGTGCCTCTGGAGACTCAGACGCTGCCTCGGGAAGACGACGATGCGTTTCACTTTATGGTCCGGCTCATCGGCAAGCACACAGAAATAACCCCACGGCCGGTGCTCTTCAGATTTTGGGGCAACCATACGCGTTGGCTAATTCTCCCGAAAAGAGATTTGGAAAGGGCTGAGGAAAAAATCCCCGGTCTCACGTAAACTGGCGCGCCCACCAGGAATCGAACCTGGGGCCTTTGGATTCGTAGTCCAACGCTCTATCCAGCTGAGCTATGGGCGCTCCGTAAAATCATGGTGGTGCAGGCAGTCTAGGAGTAGTTTGTCTCACCATTTCCCTGCTAACAGGGAAATTTACAGGGTATTTGACCTAAACATCGCCTCAAATTTGATCATAACTCCTGTCTTTCTTTGCAGCACCGTAGGATAAAAAGAAATCGATTGAATTCCGAACAGGGAAAAACAGGGAACTGCCCGTGGACCCAATCGCTCATTTATCGAAAACCCCACTCTATTGAGAAACTTTGCTTCAGCCATCAGTATAGTTCCCCATATAGGGTTAAACACTCGATTAATTCTGCACCAGGATAAAGCTGCCTTTGTGATTTTCAATATCACTTTTCAGTTTTGAAAACCAGTATTAAAAGGAATGTCAGGAGGAATATATATATGTATGTAACAAAAAAACCAATTACCGATTTTTCAAGATCGCACAACCTGCGAAATTATAGACTGCACCCGCTTATCAATAACTTCGATCATGTTGAGATATTGCTGATAATTTATTGAAGTCAATATTTTGGGGAAATACGCTTGGGTAGCAGCTTTCGTCCTGTAATGCGCAGGAGTAATAAAAGAAAAAATGAAATACGCCGGTTGTTGGTAGCACCTACAAACAAACGTTTTTGAAAAGTCTTGACGTTGAGTATTACGGATCGAGAGAGAGTAACGCCAACGGGTCAGCCAGAACCGGGTTTCCCGGCGATTGGCTGCAACTGCTGGTTATATTTCATCCTGCACGAATCGATCTATTATTCCCTGCTTCAGCTTTTCCTTCTCAATTGGTTCGATCATCAAAAGAAAACAAGCTCGTATTATCTGGATATGGCAATCTTCTGAGTAACAGATCAGTTCCTATGCTTGAGGAGCATCGGTTTTTGCTTGTTTAAAGGCTTTTACACCAGCCTCTATGGCATTCTTTAGTCACTCCTTTTTCTCCGCATATAATTCCTTCTCACGGCCTTTCAGTTTCTCGAATTTTTTGCATGCCTCCTCATACTGTTTCTTTGTTTTTTCTAATAATTCATTTGCAGAATTGCATATTCCCTCTCTTGTTTCTTTGCCGCTTTTGGGAGCATAAAGGATACCCAATGCTGCACCGATCAGGCCGCCTACAATCAGCCCCCTAAAACAATCCTTGGTTGCCATATTCTCCTCCCCTTTTCTTTATTTGTTGTATTCCTATTAGGTTTAGGTTGGGTAAAAAACCATGGAAGCAATTTATTGATGGCTTGGACGCTTACGTAAAGAAAGAGCGCAAAGCTGTTTGTCGGTAGATACATTCATTTATCCTGAATCTTGACGCTGCATACAAAAGTTTAGCCTACCGGTATTAACATCATATTCACTATTTCCAACTTGGTAAGCGGAAGATATATGTTGGCTTCTTTACCTTGTCGCACTCGGCTCTTGACAATGCGGTAAGCTATGGCGAGACCAGATCTTTACCATATGTTTTTATGGTAAAGAAGGGCTTAACCCAACTTCGCCAAAATG
>PLMX01000121.1 GCA_003142635.1 Syntrophaceae bacterium
GCAATCTATCTTCATGAAGCCGGTCATAATGACCTTATCCGGGTGACAAAAGGCTATGATTTCCTCTTTAATAAATACCCTTGAAAAATTCCCGTTTCGTGGCAGAACCCACAATAAGAAAACGAACATCTCGCTAGGCGAAAATGACGGATGGCTGGTGAAATTTACCGATCTTCCTTTAAAAATTCTCAAATGTGAAAAACAGGTGCTAATCCATATTGATGTCTAACAGATGATAATAAAAGACAAAAAAGTCATTCTTGTTTAGAATTTGCTATAAGAAATTATTTGGTATGGTAAATGCGTACATTATTATCAATAAGTATTTGCATATCGCTTTTGGGATAATATAATTTTTCTGACAAAGGTGGCGGTAGTACAGATCAGTTTTCAGTAGCAGATTGTACAAAAAAGTCGAATTGGATTCATTAGAATATTTATGCTAGCGCAAACTGAAAGGAGGGATGAAGATGATTCGTGCGTTTCACAAGAAAAGAGGACAGAAAGGTTTTACGCTGATCGAATTGATGATCGTTATCGCGATCATCGGTATCCTGGCAGCCATTGCCATCCCGCAGTTCGTTGCGTACAGGGCAAGAGGTTTCAGCGCATCGGCAAACTCTGCGGTGAGGAATGCCTACACGGCGGCGCAGGCTTTTTACAGTGATTCTCCGGGTGGGACAATTGCTGCTGAAGCTGATTTATCGGCCTATGGTTATAGACTCAGCAGCAACACGCCGATAACTGTCGTAACCGGAACAATAAACAGCCTTCAAATGCATACGACGCATAGTGGTGGCGGTTCAACCTTCACTGTCGACGCGAACGGCGGAATTACAAGAAGTTAACTGTTAATATGCTTTCCATGTCTCGAGGAGGGGTGGGGGTTTATACCTCACCCCTTTTTGTCATTAGAAAAGGTTTAGCGTCAGACGCCGAATCGTCTTAGCGGCATCGCAATAAATGCGAACTGATTGATGTTCTCATTGAGATACTTTGCTATTTCCCCGTACGCTTGCGCGATATTTCTACCGGTAAATCAAAAGCAAATGTCCCAGTTGGCAAGCCTTCCCCTTGCAACTGACCATTGAGCGGTTAGCCATGATGACAGCCAATTTCATAGTCATGCGCTTGCTATTGAGGCAGCGAGAGAGTGGATAGACAGGACCTATCCACCAGCAAGAATAAAGTACTTTGGGGAGGTGTAATCAGAGTTTCTGCTGGTATGCTTTCTTGTTCTTGATCCTTTCACAAAACCATTGACTGGACTTTCAAATCCAGTATAATTTCATTAATCCTTTTTTCTCTCCTTAGGGAAGCCCGAAGCCATTCCGCCAACTCAATCGCTTTGGGCTTTTCTACTCTTATAATCCTGACGAATTGAAACGTTGCATTCAGTCATCGAATCATTAGAACAACATTTCAGAAAACTAACAACGACCAAGATTTATACTGTCTATCAGAACATATGCAACAAGGACATATGTTACTATGATGGGGTTATTTGATTTGAAAAAAGTTTCCATATATTGATTTCGTGAAGAAATGTTGTATCTATCGGCGGACTTAAGAAATCTTGCTTACAGGAAGCTAGGGAGATGCAATATGAATGGAAAATAAGCTGTTAAATCTTTGCACCTTTCATCCCGGTTTCAATGAGCTGCTCCGGCAATGCGGCCAGCACATTTGTATTTGCTATACCTAAGTGCGCCACGAAGGTGCATGGAAGGTGAGGGAAGGCCCCTCGGGGCCGGCTTACCGGCAAACTCCTGGACGCTCATAATTTTTCCTCCCGATTATTTTTTCACCTTCGCCTGTGCCGCCGCTGCCTCAATCGCCTCCTTTACCTTTTCAGGATCGCCGAGATAGTAATGTCGTATCGGTTTCAGGGCATCGTCGAACTCATAGACAAGTGGCACACCTGTGGGAATATTCACTCCTGGAATGACGTCATCGGGGATGTCGTCCAAGTATTTTATCAGGGCGCGAAGGCTGTTCCCATGGGCGCTTACGAGAGCTCTCTTCCCTGACCTGACCGCAGGCACGATAAGATCATGCCAGCAGGGCAGAAAGCGCTCTACGGTATCTTTCAGAGATTCCGTTAAGGGCAACTGCACCTTCGTGAGTCCCTTGTATCGGGGGTCGTGGCCTGGGTAGCGGGCATCGCTTTCTTCCAGCGCCGGGGGCCGGACATCATAACTGCGCCGCCAGAGCTTCACCTGATCTTCCCCATATTTCTCTGCCGTCTGAGCCTTATTGAGTCCCTGCAGCGCCCCGTAGTGGCGTTCGTTCAACCTCCAGTCATGATGGACGGGAAGCCACATAAGATCCATCTTATCAAGAACGAGCCAGAGCGTCCGGACGGCGCGTTTCAAAACTGACGTGAAGGCAATATCAAATACAAACTCCTGTTCTTTAAGGATACGACCGGCTTCTTCTGCTTCTCCGAAGCCCCTTTCCGAGAGATCCACGTCGGTCCAACCGGTGAACCGGTTTTCCTTATTCCAGACGCTTTCACCATGACGGAGCAGTACGATTTTTTTCATTTTGCATCTTCCTTTGTTTCACCTCTAAGTTCAATGATCTCCATGCGGTTGTTTGCCTCCGGGTGACTCGATGACGGTCCTTCGGTCAGTATCACGAGGTTTCCCTTCACGTCATGGGTAAACAACCAATCCCTCACATAAGCATTCCAGTCTTCAGGATGCTCGGGCTCGCACACCGGATAGACCCCACTGGTGAACAGGAGTCGCTGACAGGTATCCTCCTGGGAACTTATCCCCACGATCCACACGGGGAACTTGAATCGAGCTATGGACCGCGCCGTTGTACCGCTGTGGGTCGGAACAAATACGGCTGCGGGGGTGATGCGCTCCAAGGCCGCCTCGACGCTCAAGGCGATCAGATCCGTGACACTGACCGGGCCAGTGCGTTCATGGGTTGCGAGAACCTCTTTGAGACCGTGGTGGGAACGGTATGGCTCTGTTGCTGCGGCAATCTTCGCCAGCATGGTTACGGCATCCACGGGATATTTGCCCATGGCTGACTCTTCGGAAAGCATGACGCAGTCCGTGCCGTCAAGCACCGCATTGGCCACATCGGTGGCCTCCGCTCGAGTGGGACGTCGGTTATCCATCATAGACTCCAACATCTGCGTGGCCGTGATAACTGGTTTTCCCGCTCTGTTTGCATTGTGCATGAGGCGCTTCTGAACAATGGCAATTTGCTCAATGGGTATTTCCACACCGAGGTCACCTCGTGCGATCATGATGGCATCCGCTGCTTCGATGATATCGTCCATGTGTTCCAATGCTCTTGAGCGTTCAATTTTCGCAATTATGAAGGGGTTGTATCCCAACTCAGCCGCGTACTCCCGTACAGCAACAACATCTGCAGCACTTTCCACAAAGGACTGACTGATCGCATCCACTCCCTGCTCAAGAGCAAATGTAAGGCATTCGCGGTCGTAATCGGTGAAGGCGCTGATCCCGAGGTCTATGCCGGGCAGGTTGAGTCCCTTGCGGGAGCGCAATTCTCCACCTACAAGGATGCGGCAGATGACCTCATTAGCCACTACTTTTACTGCTTCAAGCTGGATAAGACCATCATTCAGAAACAGGGTATCACCGGGATTAACCGATTCCGGGAGATGGTCAAAGCTAATCGAAGCCCGTGTGGCATCTCCAACAATGTCCCGGGTCGTAAGGGTAAAATAAGCCCCGGGCTGCAAATTAACCGGTTCATCGGCCAGATGGCCTATCCTTATCTTCGGGCCAGGTAGATCTGCCATGATGGCGATTCGTCGTCCCGCTGCAAGGGCCGAGGCGCGGAGGTTGTCGATAACCTGTTTGTGACCACCAAAATTGCCATGCGAGAAATTAAGCCGGGCTACATTCATACCGGCCTGTATCATCGCTGCCATGACTTCTCGCGATTCCGATGCCGGTCCAATGGTGGCGACAATTTTAGTCTTCTGTTCCGGAAGCTTCATAATAAGCCTACACCTCCCCGGACACGATCTGCCCGTTAATTCATTGAGACTTGGCCTTTTTCAGGGCAACGCCGCAGAAAAAGGCCATGGTCGAATTGAGCTTATAAGATAGATCACCTTACCTCTTTACTATGAAATTATATCTTTTTTTCTTTAAAAATCAAAGCATCTTGGGCGTAATATATAAACAGATATGCTGTCTTAGTTGACAAGGAACGCCATTTGAAAGGGCTGATGTCCATCAAAATTGAACGATGCTTGACAAGGAAGATATTCACTTTTCTTTTGGACGGGAAAAAACAGCTTAGGCATCACATGTTCCCACCGGTATTCAATAAACTGTCCCGATCATCAATTTTAACGACTCGATTTGCAAGTTGACATCTATGTCCAGCCAGTGATATCAATTCGTAGAGCTTTTCTTGGTGTATCACCTTTGAGAGTCAAGACAGTTTGAACTCAAGAAATGAAGTGAGGAGTATCAGTGCGGTATCAGGTAGGCTGAAAGGCGCATGGGCATTGACGGAACTCCGGTTCGATTCCCGCCGCCTCCACCAATATTGAAAAGTACTGGCCGGTTTTGCAGATACTAATTTATCGACCGTATTTCTTGTCGAGAGTGATCCTCCCCCAGCAGG
>PLMX01000257.1 GCA_003142635.1 Syntrophaceae bacterium
AACGCATCATAGGGATTCATGACCGGTGGTACCCCCTCGGGGGGAATCACGCTATTCTTCTTTGGATCGATATTGAATTTTGCCGGTGGTAAATCCGGATCGAGAACGGGTTTGACACATACGATGATTTCCATTTCATACTCCTTTAACCGTATTGATAGCATATACCGAAGCCACCCCGCGGATTCACCCATCGGATGGCTCCCTGATCGCAGGCGATTCTACAGCTCCCGCATTCCAGGCAGCCTTCATAGGAAAACGTGACATGCTGGTCTCGGAAAACATAGCAATCCGCGGGACAGGCATAAACACACTGATTGAGTTTGCATTCCTGACATTTTGATTCATCAATCGTGATGTGCACTTCCCTGTCGATCTCGAATTTGTTCAGAGCGAGTTTCTCTTCGACTTTCACAAAGACTCCTTTGCTCTAAGCGCATCTGCAAACAACTGCCACATGGAAATTCTTCCCTTCATGGAATCCCTGAGCGTCTTGAATGTCCCTTTTCTCAGGGTCCCGTCATTCTCGAATATTTTCATCGCCATATCGCAGGCCATCTCGGGATAAGTCGTGTAGATCCTTTTATTCTCCAGAAAGGCAGGCGCCTTCTTGAACGTCTGGAGCTCCTTGAGAACAAATCCTTTGCGTAAAAGCTCCTCATAATGACCTAATGTGGCCTGCGTGTAGTTCCCTTTTTCCCGGGCTTTTATGACCGTCTCTGCAGCGGCAATTCCTGACGCCATGGCGAAGTTCGCGCCTTCCAAAATCAGACCTGTTCCAAGAACAAGACCGGCAGCATCTCCTGTAATGAGAATGCCATCCTTGGCGAGGAGAGGAAGAACCTTCAGGCCGGTCACGGGAATCAGGTGGGCTGAATACTCCACACTTTCGCCTCCCTTGATAAGCCCCTGGATCACGGGGTGTTTCTTGAAATCTTCCAGCAGATCGGATGCCTTCACCCGGTTTTCAATTACAGTGGCAAGCTGCACAACAAGCCCTACCGAAAGACTGTCACGATTCGTGTAGACAAAGCCTCCCCCAGGCAGCCCCCGCGTGCAAGATCCGATGAATTCCAGCGCTGAGCCCTCAGTNNGAGCTGAAATCTCTCTTCGATCACTTCACGGGGCAGTTTGATGACCTCCTTGACCCCCTGCTTTACGTCATACGGGGAGTATTCCTTTCTAAGACCCGCCTTCGATGCCAAAAGGGAATTTGCTCCGTCGGCAAGAATAACGACATTGCCGGGGAAAGTTTCCGCTCCCACCTTGACACCGGATACAACCCCCTGGTCATAAAGAAGATCATCCGCCTCAAGGCCTGACGCGACAATGGCGCCCGCCCGCTCCGCTTTTTTGGCCATCCACTGATCGAATTTCGCCCGCAGAACGATAAATCCGCGGTTCTTATCGACGCGGTCGGATCTGAAGTCGACGGACAGGGATTCCTGCTCCGTCAGAAGCGAAATGACGTGCCGGCTCACAGATCGTTCAACGGGCGCTTCATTCCAGAAATTCGGAAAGAGCTCTTCCATCACCGGTCCATAGAAGGCCCCCCCCCACATGTTTTTCGCACCTGGATACTTTCCGCGCTCGAGAACAAGAACCTGGAGGCCCGCCTTTGCCATGACATAGGCCGCTGCGCAGCCTGCGGGTCCTGCCCCCACAACGATAGCGTCAAATTTATTTATCACAACCCCTCTTTACCGAAAAGCATCCAATCCCAGGGCAAACCGGCCGATCACGAGCCTCTGAACATTCGATGTTCCGCCGAAGATCAGGGGCCCCGTCATGTCCCTGTAGAATCGTTCGATATTGAAATCGTCCGTGAGGGAATAGGCACCGTGGATCTCAATGGCGGCTCGGGTGGCCTTCATTACCACATCCATATTGTTGTATTTGGCAATCCCGGTTTCCCGCGTGCAGGACATCCCTTTATCCTTCATCCAGGCAACACGATAGGACAGCAATTTTGAAGTCTCGTAGCCAACCGTCATCTCGGCAATCTGTTCCTGAATCAGCTGAAAACTTCCGATGGACTTGCCGAACTGCTTTCGCTCCTGAGCGTATCGGATACTGGCATCGATGCAAGCCTGCGTGACACCGGCGGCAAGGCAGGAGATGCCAAACCGGGTATGCTCAATGCACGTCAGTGCTGTTTTCATGCCGGCGCCGACTGCGCCGAGAATATTGGATTTGGGGATGCGACAGTCTCGGAAAAACAACTGTCCCGTATCGGAAGATCGGCAGCCCAGCTTATGACTGATCTTGCTGCTTGAGTAGCCCAGGGTGCCCTTTTCGACGATGAAAGTGGCGATTCCCTTGGTGCCTTTACTCTTGTCTGTCTGTACGAGCACAACACAATAATCGGATACCGTGGCATTCGTAATCCAGGTTTTATTTCCGTTGAGTATCCACTGATCCCCATCCAATAATGCTGTCGTCTCGACAGCGGTTGCATCGCTGCCGGCATTGGGCTCAACGGCAGCAAGGCATCCGATCTTTTTCCCCATCATCAGATCGGGAATGTATTTCTTTTTTTGTTCTTCGGTGCCGGCAAGCAGCATCGGCATGATCTCAAGTGACGTCTGGATAAAGAAGGTAAGACCCACTGAAAAATCAACGGTTGCGAGTTGCTCGGCAACGAGGCCCATCGTCATCCAGTCAAGACCCAGTCCCCCCATTTCCTGAGGAACCATAATCGCGAAGAATCCCTGGTCAGCCATCTTTTTCATGATTTCCGGAAAAAAACGCTCTTCCCGGTCTCTCTCGCGCGCTGAAGGGGCAATCTCCCTTTCGGCAAACTCTTTTGCCATGTCGCGAAACATCATCTGTTCTTTTGTGAATTCGAAATCCATTTTTTCCTCATTCTTTGCTCAAGTCTCAGAGATCTCTACTAATACATTGAATTTGAATTGTCAGGCTTTATGTATACCTATCTCTCTGTCGAATTATCCTATTATACAATTATGTCTATTTTCTGTCCTCCATAGACATGATGATCTATCTTCCCATGTTTTTGCCTTTGCATCCATCTGACGAGTTGCTGAATATATTTAAGGCGGTCCCCTCCAGTGGTGCCTTGACACCTTCCATCGTCGTGATATCTCCGTCCGCGCAGAAGGCTTTTCCCACGCCGGTCAGTACCAAAACCCTGATTGATTTATCTGCAGAAACTTCAGTCAACAGTGATATCAGCTCCACACGCATGACCAAATCGAGCGCATTCAACTGCTGCGGCCGGTTCAACGTTATGGTTGCGATATTTCCTTCTTTTTCGAAAAGTAAGGTTTTATAAGCTGTGGCTTTTATCCTTTCTCATTTCCAAAAATGGCGACACAACTCATTTGTGGCGGGCCTCCAAAGGTATGTGAAAGCCCTCTTCGCGCATTCTTCACCTGGCGCTCGGGCACGTCGACTTTCTGCTGTAATTGCTTATAGACTTCATAGGTCATTCTCAGGCCGCTGGCACCGACCGGATGACCAAAACACTTCAATCCGCCATCCGTATTCACGGGCAATCCCCCTTGAAGCGTGAAGAATCCAGCATCAATGTCTTCCTTTGCCTTCCCGCGGGGACTGAATCCAAAATTTTCGTAGATCGCCAGTTCCGTAATTGAAAAACAGTCATGGACCTCCGCAATGTCTATTTCTTCTCGCGGATTGGAGATCCCAGCCATCTCATAAGCCTTGCGGGACGAAGTCATAAGAGCTTCGAAGTTGATCCAATCAAAGTCCGGCCGCAGGTGGGGAAGGCCAGAATCCATGGACATTCCAAAACCTTTGAGATAGATCGGGTCAGTCCTGAATTTTTTTGCCAGATCTGCCCGCGTTATGATCGCGCACGCTGATCCGTCGCTGTTTCCGCAGCAGTCGAATAATCCGAGAGGCCACGCAATATAAGGAGCATTAATAACTTGCTCTAGTGTAACCTTATTACGGAAATGAGCCCTAGGGCTAAGACTGCCGTTTGCATGGCTCTTTACAACGATCTTTGCCATTGTTTCTTTCCCATCGGCATCGCTCAGGCCGTAGGTTTTGAAATAACGTTTGGCGATCAGACCGAATGAGCCCGGAGCCGTTCTGCGAGCCTCCAGAACGGGGCTCATGCCCCGCCCGGTCCCCAGCCCCGGAAATCCGGTATCCTTCAATTTCTCCACACCAATAGCCATGACCACATCGTAAGCGCCGCTTGCAACCGCCATGCTCGCTTCCAATAGCGCGACGTGCCCGCTCGTACACCAGTTCTCATTCCTGATAATGGGAATATTCTTTAGTTTCAATGCTTGGGCTACGGCTGTTGCACCTATTCCGCCACTGGGTGCCGTGAGTGTTCCCACCCAGCACGCCTCGATATCCTTCGGTCCAATGCCTGCATCTTCATAGGCCTCGTATGCGGATTCGATGCAGAGGTCTTCCAAGCCCTTATCCCAGCGCTCACCGAAGCGGCTGCACCCCATTCCTATGATGGCAACTTTATCTTTAATGCTTCCCATAAAATTACTCCCCTTTTTTCGACGGACGACATTTCCAGAAATAGTTGTGAAACCCTGCGCCCTCGTAGATTCTCCGGAAGACAAGTTCAACCGGCATGCCCACATCCACCTTTTCAAGCTCACAGTCCGTCATCAACCCGTAGAATCTCATCCCGTTTTCAAGCTCGACGATAGTTTGACAAATGATGGGATCATCACTTCTTCCGGCCAGGGAATCGCGAGTGAAGGTGAATACATTCCCTTTCAGTTCTGCAAGACGCACCTCTTCATAGTTGTCTTTTGAATAGCACTGCTCGCATATCCTCTGGACCGGATAGATAACGCTTCCACAGCTCTTGCAGCGGCTCCCGTGAAGACGAAAAATCGAATTCTGCTCCCGCCAAGTCACCGAGGCAGAAGGAAACAGCTTGAAAGGCTCTCCAGGCAATGCCTCCAGGATCCCCTTATAACTCAGAAAACGGCTATAGGAGGTGATCATGATCTTATCATCCAACATTTTCTTAATGCTCGAGACCTGCCCTCGAACAGCCACCTTGTCCGTTGCCTTGAATAACATGGCGTCCGCCCCATCTCCATAGGAGGCCACGAGTATCAAGTCGCCCGGGTTTGCCTCTTCCAATGCGGACGACAGCAACAGGAGCGGCTGAGCCGTCCCGCAGAAACCTACGTTTTGCATCAGGGGATCCTGGACCTGTGTTTTCAGATCAAAGCCCAGTTTCTGCGCGACTTGGCGGTAGGACCGACTATCGGGTGACGGGAGAATAATTTTCCGGACATCCTCTTTCTTGAGATTGCATTGCTTCATGAGTCCAGATACGGCCTGCTCGAGCAGTCTTGCATACCCTTCGGTGATGATGAACCGATTTTCCCATGTCTTTACGTATCGATCCTCGGGATTTCTCCAAACATCCATCATTTCATTGCTGAGGGAGAAGCCGCCTTCGTATGTTGCGATCAGATTTTCTTTCCCACTCCCCACCAGCAATGCCGCGCTTCCATCACCGAAGTCCTGCTCCTGATCGGATTTTGGATAGCCCAAGCGGCAGTCCGTAGCGGCCACAAGCATTTTTTTCGCGGATCCGCTACGAACGGTATCAAGAGCCATCCTCAGGGCTCCACTGCCCGCTCTGAGGGATTGGGCAAAATCTGCCGTCGCAATGTCGCGTCGCATATCAAGAGCCGTCGATATCAATACGGCACTCATCTTTTCTGCATAGGGCGCAGTCGTCGATGCGAAATACAATCCATCAATATTTGAGCCGGGTACCGTGGCGTTTCGAAGGCAATTTCTCGTTGCCTCTACTGCCATCGTGATACTGTCTTCGTCGTTATTGGCAACGGTGCGCTCGCCACTAATGGGATTTCTCGCCCATGCCGCGGCAATGACTTTTCTATCCAATCTGTATGTGGGAACATAGGCTCCATATGAAATCAATCCAACATCCATAAAACCCCCTCATATCCAATCTTAATGTTTCTCACGCTCTGTAAATCATCTGCCCGACCAGCCCGAAGCCCGATACTCACCGAAAACGCATTTCATGGTGTTGCAGATTTCCCCCAGGGTTGCATAGGCATTGACCGCCTCGATCAGAAGGGGCATCATATTGTCATTTCCTTCGGCGGCGCGTCGTATCGCCTCGAGGGCCAACTGGACTTTTTGTCCATCCCGATTTTTTTTCAACTTCTTCAACTTCGCAGCCTGCTGACGTGCGACTTTTTTGTCGACCCGGAACAGGGCTTGGTCAACTTTTTCATCGACGAGGTATTCATTCACTCCCACGACGATTCGTTTCTTTTCGTCGATCTCCTTCTGGATGATATAGGCGCGCTCTTCGATCTCTTTCTGGATGTACCCTTTTTCAATCGCGTCGACGGCACCTCCCATCTCATCGATTTTGGCGATTTCTTTATTGATTTTTACTGCCATCTCGTTCGTCAGATACTCGACGTAATACGAGCCAGCCAGAGGATCCACCGTATCTGTCACGCCCGTTTCATGAGCAATAATCTGCTGGGTCCTGAGACTCATTCTAACCGACTTTTCCGTCGGTAAGGCCAGCGCCTCGTCGTACGAGCAAGCTGCCAGTGATTGAGGACCCGAAAGTACTGCAGCCAGGGCCTGATATGCGACCCGAACAATATTGTTCTCGGGCTGCTGAGCCGCCAGACTGACCCCCGATGTTTGGGTATGGTATCTGAGCATCCAGGATCGCTGATCCTTGGCCCCGAAGCGGTTCTTCAGTAGCTCCGCCCATACTCGTCTGGCCGCCCGGTACTTGGCCACTTCTTCAAAAATCCTGCTGCCCGTGTTGAATATCCAACTGATTCTAGGAGCGAAGGAATCGACAGCGAGACCCGCCTTGATCCCGGCCTCGATGTAGGCTATCGCGTTCGAAAAACTGAAAGCGATTTCCTGAACGGCTGTGCAGCCTGCTTCCCTCATATGGTATCCCGCCACATTAATGGTGTTCCATTGTGGGACATGATCCTTGCAGAATGCGAAAATGTCGGTGATCAGCCGAATGGACGGCCGGGGCGGGAAAATGTACGTGCCGCGAACCGTGTATTCTTTGAGAATATCATTCTGAATGGTGCCTCTGAGCTTCGTCGAGGGAATCCCCTGCTTCTTTGCTATGGCAATATACATGGCCAGTAGCACTGCCGCCGGAGCATTGATCGTCATGGATGTCGACATGCGATCAAGGGGAATATCGCGGAAAATGATTTCCATGTCCTCCAGCGAATCGACGGACACGCCAACCTTTCCGACTTCCCCTTCGCTCATGGGGTCATCGGAGTCGTATCCGATCTGGGTAGGCAAATCGAACGCGACGGATAGGCCCGTTTGGCCTTGCTTCAGCAGGTACTTGTAGCGTTGGTTTGTCTCCTCTGGTGTGGCAAACCCCGAATACTGGCGTATCGTCCATGGCTGCCCCCGATACATGCTGGCATGAACCCCTCGGGTATATGGGTACTCGCCGGGGAAACCGATCGCAGAGAGATAATCGATGGCACATATATCATCCGGTGTATAGAGAACTTTGATGTCCTCGCCATTTTCGTCTGTTCGGCGATCACACTTTGCTTTATTTAACGTTGTTTTCACCCAACGTTCCTTCTCTTCGCTGATTTTCCTGCATAGACAATCCATCTAGTACCATCCTGTAATTCGTATACTTTTTTATTCTCTGTATGAGAATATATTTTACCTGGCACAGTAATTCTTTATATAATCGATCACCGTATTCATGGATGTGCCAGGACCAAAGACTTCTTTAATACCTTTTTTCTTCAAGTAAGGGATATCGCTGTCAGGAATTATTCCCCCCGCTAGCAAACTGATCTGTTCGGCTTGTTGTTCCTTCAAAAGACCGGCTACCTTTGGTAACAGCTCGTTATGCGCCCCCGAGAGAATACTTAACGCAATGACATCGACATCCTCTTCTACGGCTGTTTTGACGATCTGCTGGGGTGTCTGTCGAAGTCCCGTATAGATGACTTCCATCCCGGCATCCCTCAGCGCTCTACAGATAACTTTTACTCCTCGATCATGTCCATCGAGGCCTGGCTTAGCCGCCAGCACTCTGATTTTTTTTTCGGATGTCATTTTCTAGCCTCAATAACCTTCTTCTCTTGCAATCACCAGTCGTTGAATTTCCGACGTCCCCTCCGTAATCGTAAACAGACGACCATCGCGCCAAAACCTCCGGATGGGATATTCCATCATGTAGCCATAGCCCCCGTGAATCTGCATCGAATCGCTTAGAATCTTCTGCAGCATCTCCGCCGCGAAGAGTTTTACCATGGCTGCCTGCTTGCGAATTTTTTTCGTCTGCATGAACAGTTCAGCCACACTGTATGTAAGGTGCCTCATGGCCTCAATGTTTGCAGCCATGTCGGCAAGTTTGAACTTTGTCCCCTGAAAGGAGGCAATGGGCTTTCCGAACTGGATACGCTCTTTTGCATATTTTACACTCAAATCATAGGCCGCTTGGGCTGTTCCGGTACAGCGAGCACCATAGGATACTCGCCCGGATGTGAGAGTATCCTCGAGAATGGCAAATCCGCCGCCTTCTTTCCCACCGATTATGTTTTCCGCAGGGATACGGCAGTCCTCGAATACCAATTCAGCTGTTTCAGCTGAACAATTACCATTTTATTTTCCGGTAAAAACCGGTTTTCTTTTTTCAAAAAATGCCTTTAGCCCCTCTTCACGGTCTTTGCTCGTGAAAAGAAGACACTCTGCCAATGCTTCATAATCCAGACCTACGCGCACACCAGCTTCCTGGCCGATGTTGATGGACTTTTTGATCCATTTCAAGACAAGGCTGCTCTGGCCTGAGATGGCTCTGGCCATGGTCATTGTGGTTTCGTGAAGCTCTTCAGGATCGCAGATTCGGTTAATTAAGCCTATGTTCAAGGCCTCTGATGCATCAATCATCGCTCCTGTGAACATCATCTCCTTGGCCTTACCAGTACCAACTAATCGCGGCAGCCTTTGTGTCCCGCCACCACCTGGCATTATCCCGATCAGAATCTCCGGCTGTCCAAACTTCGAGCAGTTGGAAGCAATCCGGATATCACATGCCATGGCCACTTCCAGCCCACCCCCCAAGCAGAGTCCGTCGATCATGGCAATAACCGGTTTTTCCATCTCCTCGAACTTCGTATAAAGTCTCTGGGCAAGCGTGCTCATAAACTGTTCCATATCCAATGGTGAATAAGTCGCAAGTTCGGTCAAATCCGAGCCCGCTATAAAGCTCTTCCCGCCAGCACCTGATATGACCAATACCTTGATGGCTGGATCGATCTGCACGTTTTCGATGACCTTCAGTATTTCAAGCCGCGTCGCTCTGTTAAGTGCATTCCTTTTATCGGGCCTATTTATGACGATCTGTGCAATACCGGCTTCTTTTTTGTACAGCAGATTCTCGAATTCCATCTTATTTTAATCCTCTCTATTCCTCTGCACACTAGGTCGCGTATTTTCTGTTCTGCATGCTCGTTTTTCATCACCGAGTTCGACTTCAGTTGCAGATCATTCTTATTTACTCAGGTACACGTGAACTTCGTTGACGTTCTAATAATATCTTATACATCTCTCTATGGAACATTCCGTTTCCTGGACAAGTTAGTCGGTCATCGGGATTCAATATTATTCCGCCGAATGTATCTCGAAATACTCATTATTCTCGGCTTCTTAACGCTACACTTCACACAGCTTTTCCATTTGGAACTCCCGGTTTTGTTTCTCAGTTTTGAGGATACGTCGTATACTCTTTAGAATTATCTCTAAGCAGCGACTGCTACTTTTTCCGCGTCCCATCTGGATTATATTCGTACCATCCCTTACCGGTCTTTCGTCCAAGATGTCCTGCGTATACCTTCTGCCGCAAAATGGACGGAGGGTAAAATCGTATATCTCTTTCCTCCTCATAGGTATTAGTATATGCAGCCAACTGCACTTCCAGCCCTACGAGATCGGATGTCTCGAAAGGCCCCATTCTTCTCCCAAAGGCCAAACGCACACCCTTGTCAATGTCTTCCGGTGTTGCCACACCCTGTTCAACTAGACGATAAGCTTCCATGTTGGTCAGCATATTTATCCTATTCAATATGAAGCCAGCGATATCTCTGCGAACCATTACCGGCTCCTTTCCTATGGAACGGACAAAATCTCCACCGAACTCAAACACTTCGTCGCTCGTGCTTATCCCCTTTACGACCTCCACGGCCATCATCAGTGGAACTGGGTTGAAAAAGTGAAGGCCGAGAAAATTTTCAGGCCGCGACGTGGCAGCGGCTAACTGGCTTATTGGAATGGCCGAGGTGTTGGATGCGATGATCGCCTTTTCAGTCACAATGGAGCTTATTTCTTTCAAAGCTTTGTTTTTCACCTCTATTTTTTCGAACACGGCCTCAATGACAAGATCGGCATCAACAACACCGTTATAATCGTTCGATGTTTTAATCCTACTCATAACAGTGTCAACACTGTCTTTGATTGCCCCCTTCTCAGCCATTTTTGATAACGATAACTTGATTGTCTTAATTGCCTTATCTATCATCGGCTTTGATATATCGCATAGCGACACTAAAAACCCAGCCTGTGCGCAGACCTGAGCAATCCCATTTCCCATCGTTCCACTTCCGACTACACATACCTTTTTTATATCCATAATTATCCTCCATGTTTCTAAAAAGTAAAGCTTAACCTGAGAGCTTCAATTGTTGATAACAAGGGTCAGTATTCTTATTTTCTTCAGCATAACTCTATTGCTTTCTTGTTTAATTCCTTGTTCTAGTCTTTCTTGACAGTTCGTATTTAGTAAGCCAATTAGCAAGTACCATTCCATTCTTAATGGCTTACTGATTATTATTGAGTTGAGATAATGGTTCTGTATGACCTTGCTTTGCAAGCGCTTTAAAATAGTATTGTATTTACTAGGGGTTTATGATGGAAAATAAAGATAAGAGCTCTCTTCGTATATTATTTAGTGATAATGGCAGAAACTACTTAATCATAATGAACCTTAAATTCTTTGGCTAATTCATATTCTTAACCTCCTGATGTGTTACGTAAAGTAGACAATCGTTAAAGTTCATGTATTCTGTTTTGCATGAGTTTATGAAATATGATCATTTGTTTAACTAATTGGCAGTAATGTAACATTGCTCCGTTACAAAGTTGCGTCACTTGTTCTGGAGGCTTCAGCATCATTATACGAGGGATGCCTTATTGAGTCTGATCGATAAATGTAACTTCAATATTTGAGGTGGTCTGGTTTCTTTCGACAACCTGGAGCGGGTTATAAG
>PLMX01000236.1 GCA_003142635.1 Syntrophaceae bacterium
TGCTCGCCGCAGATGCCGACCTTCAGCTTGGGACGCGTAGAACGGCCTTTCCTGGTGCCCATCTCGACCAGTTGGCCGACTCCCCTCTCATCAAGGCTCTGGAAGGGATCCTCGGGAAGTATCCTCTGCTGGAGATAAATAGGCAGGAATCCGCCGATGTCGTCGCGCGAAAAACCGAACGTGGTCTGTGTGAGGTCATTTGTACCGAAGGAGAAAAATTCGGCGGTCTTTGCAATGTCGTCCGCCGTCAGCGCCGCCCTCGGCACTTCGATCATCGTCCCGACCATGTATTCGAAGGTCACGCCCGTTTCCTTCATGACCTCCGCCGCCATGCGGCGAATGATTGCTTCCTGATGATTGTATTCAGAAGCGGTGCCTACGAGCGGGACCATTACCTCCGGGTAAACCTTGATGCCCCTCTTGGTCAATTCTGCGGCAGCCTCAAAAATTGCACGGGCCTGCATCTCCGTAATTTCCGGATAGGCTATGCCCAGACGGCAGCCGCGATGACCGAGCATCGGGTTGAGTTCGTGCAGGGACTCGACACGCGCTTTAAGTTTCTTTACGGAAACACCGAGATCTTTGGAGAGCTCTTTTAACTGCTCACTATCGAGGGTCACAAATTCATGCAATGGGGGATCAAGCAGGCGAATCGTGACAGGCAGACCCTGCATGACTTCGAGGAGACCCATAAAATCCTGACGCTGAAACGGCAAGAGCTTCATAACCGCCTTGCGGCGATCCTCTTCCTTCTCCGCAAGGATCATCTCACGCATCGGCATGATACGCTCCGGGCCGAAGAACATGTGCTCCGTGCGGGTGAGCCCGATGCCTTCGGCGCCGAAGGCGCGCGCCTGAGCGGCGTCCTGGGGGCGGTCGGCATTGGTGCGTACACCGAGTTTACGGAATTTATCGGCCCATCCCATGAGCTCCGTATAATCCTTATTAGCCGCAAGGTCAGGCCTTACGGAAGGAATCTTTCCCTCGTAGACCCGGCCTATCGAGCCGTTGAGAGAAATCCAGTCGCCTTCCTTTATTGTCCTGCCGCTGACCGTCATCACCTTCTTATTCGCGTCTATGTCGAGAGCGGAGCATCCAACGATGCAGCACTTGCCCCATCCGCGGGCAACCAGCGCGGCGTGGCTCGTCATACCGCCTTTTGCGGTCAACACGGCCTCCGCGACGTGCATGCCGTGCACGTCCTCCGGCGACGTCTCATGACGCACGAGAATAATCTTCTTGCCTTCCTTCGTCCATTTCGCCGCATCATCGGCGGTGAAGACGACCTGGCCTGTGGCGCCGCCGGGACCGGCAGGTAATCCCCTGGCAAGCACACGGGCTTTTTGCTCTTCCGCCGGATCGAGCATGTCATGCAGCAGTTCATCGAGCTGCGCCGGCCTCACGCGGAGTATAGCCGTGGCTTCATCGATGAGACCTTCGCGCACCATTTCCACGGCAGCTTTCACCGCTGCGGGTCCGTTGCGCTTGCCGGTGCGTGTCTGGAGCATCCACAGGCGCCCCTCCTGAATGGTGAACTCGATATCCTGCATGTCTGTGTAATGTTTTTCCAGTCTGTCTCGTATCTTTGCCAGTTCTTTATACAGCGGTGGCATGGCCTCTTCGAGGCTCTGGATCTCTTTTGTATCCTCCGTCTTGTTTTTCATGTTAAGCGGATTAGGCGTACGTATGCCGGCCACGACGTCCTCACCCTGAGCATTCACGAGCCATTCCCCATAGAAAATATTTTCTCCCGTCGCAGGGTTTCTTGTGAAGGCCACACCCGTTGCACTCTTGTCGCCCATGTTTCCGAAGACCATGGACTGGACGGTTACGGCAGTGCCCCATTCATCCGGTATACCCTCGATGCGCCGATATGAAATGGCGCGTTTGCCGTTCCAGCTCTGGAAGACGGCGCCGATTCCACCCCAGATCTGTTCGTAGGGATCATCGGGAAATTCTTTTCCGATAATTGTTTTGACTTTCGTCTTGAATATTTTAATCAGCTTTTTCAGGTCTGCCGCAGTGAGGTCGGTGTCCTGAACAACGTGCAGCTTCTTCTTCATTTTCTCCATCGCATGCTCGAGCTGTACGCGGACGCCCCTGCCCTCTTCCGGCTCGATTCCTGCCGCTTTTTCCATGACTACATCCGAGTACATCATGATTAAGCGACGATATGCATCGTAGGCAAAGCGCTCATTGCCCGTTTTTGCAATCAGCCCTTTCAGCGTCTTTTCGTTAAGGCCTACATTCAGGACCGTTTCCATCATGCCGGGCATGGAAGAGCGGGCGCCTGAGCGAATGGAAAGCAACAGAGGATTCGTGGGATCGCCGAATTTCGCCTGCATAATTCCTTCAACATTTGCCAGGGCCTGCTTCACTTGAGCTTCAAGCTCAGGCGGATAAGATTTATTGTGCTGATAGTAGTAATTGCAAACTTCAGTCGTGATAGTGAAACCGGGGGGGACGGGTATGCCGAGACTGGCCATTTCCGCCAGATTCGCTCCCTTGCCGCCCAAGAGTTCTTTCATTTCCGCCTTGCCGTCTGCCTTGCCGCCTCCGAATTCAAATACATACTTTTTCGACATTTTTCCCTCTCCTGAATCTACTCTGATTTTAATTCCCGCATTTTCTTCTAAGGTTAATGATGCAATAAGAGCAGCAATAATCTTCCATGATATCCCGATTGTCTATCAGTCTTGTCCTGTGATGTCAAATAGAAATGTGAGAAGAGTTGACATGGGAGGTTAAATGCGAAGAAATCCGGATATTGAAAATGAACTGCGTGCTGTGCCCCGCGAGGCGGCATGTGCCGGAGATATCCGTCCGGCGCTGGTTTCCGTGCAAGTCTCTCCGAACATGACCGCTTTTCTCCAATATCCGTGATGAAGATTCTTTTGTAAACAGCTAAATAATTCTTGACAGGATTATTTTTCACGTAGAACATTACGTATATAAGTCGTTGAATAGGCAAAATGATGAACTTTTCTCGCGGAAACTGATCCGTGAGGAAGACGCGGCATAGCAATAAGAAAGGAGGTGAGACCCGGATATTTGGAGAGACGTACCACATGTCTCGAGAAACCAACCAAGTAAATTAGGAGGAAAAAATGAGAAAGACTTTAAGTTGTGTTGTTCTTAGTTTGATCTTTGTTATGATGTTCGCCCCGTTGGCGATTGCCGCCGCTGCGCCCGCTCCTGCTTCTGCGCCTGGTGCACCGGTCGATTATACAAAGGCGATCGTGATTGCATGCAGTCTCTTGGTAGCGGGTATTGCCATAGGATTCGGCACAATCGGTACGGGCGTTGGCATGGGACACGGATTGAGCGGCGCCACAAACGCCGTTGGTAGAAATCCCGAAGCACAGGGAAAGATCCTGCTGACCATGATGGTCGGTCTGGCTATGATCGAATCACTCGCGATCTATGCTCTGGTTATTGCATTGATCGTACTCTACGCCAATCCTCTGATTAAGTTAGTTGGCATGTAGAAAACCGGTATTATAAGGAATCAGGGAGGGGGAGCGCTACCACGACTTCAACTCCCTTTTTTTTGTCCAATTTCTTCGGCAGAGGATTCTTCGGTCGAGTAGACCAAGGAGGTTTCCCCCCTTGGTCCCTCCGAGATCCGGACATGCCCAATTAACCCAACTTCGCCAAAATG
>PLMX01000209.1 GCA_003142635.1 Syntrophaceae bacterium
TCATGCCCCTGCATACACACCTCGTTTCACCTGCTTGATCTTTCCTGCTTTCTTGGCATTGGCAATGATCGCCCATATTTGCTTATCTGTTAATCCAGTCTTTTTCTTCAATTCAGTCGTGGTAATTCCTTCTGGACTCTTTTGGACAAGAGTCAGGACGGTGTCAACATTACTTCTCTTTTTGGATTGCTTCGTAGGTTTCTTTCCCTTGGCCTTTGATGGTCGTGCCTTCTTAACGGGTTTTTCTTTAATCGGCGCCTTTGCAACTGTTCCCTTTGTGCCAGGAATCAACGCATGGATCTTATTAAAATAGGTCTTCACAAATTTCTCCGAACCTTCGATTTCAATCTCCTTAGTTACGGGATTGAATTTTATCCGCGACTGATCTGTTTTCATTGGGTCCTCCTTTATTTTATTATCTTTGTAAACTTTCCTGATAAAAAACGCAGACTCCTGCGCTTTTTATCTCATACCATATCAGGGACAATCACCTTCTTGCCATCACGGTAATTGAAAGTCACAATCATCACATCACCTTCAGCGGCCACCCTTCGTCTTATGAATCCTTGGTTGGATAGAGCTTCTCTCGTATTTCATCTATGTTCATCGGGTTGATGGGTTTGCAGATGATTTCATTTACGCGCAGCTTCTTTAAATTTCGCGATGAGGATGCCTGCATTACCAGGGCTGTGTCCGAACCTCTACCAGTCCCGGCAATTGCTATAACCCTTTCGCCTTTCACCAAAAGCCCTGCATCCGTTGTCATCAAGACGATTTCAAAGCATACTTTTGTGCCCTGGCTGAAGCATCGCAGCAGGTTGGCCATCACAATCGGAATATTTGACCCATAAAGTTCATCGGTATGAAAGAGCATGGTGCCGAAATGCACTTCATGTCCTGACTCCTTAATCATTGTGACCAGTTCCTGGGGGAACGGATTTTTATCTCTGCGAAAATCGAATTGATGCGGCACTACAATCAGCTTGACATCCATTCCTTTAAAATATTCGAGTGCTTTCTTTGCGGTTGCTCCGGTTGTCGAGGCCAGGACCAGTTTTTTAATATCCAGGGCTTTCAATCGTTCTTTAACCAACCTGAAAGTGATGTCTGTGTTTTCTGGGTTTATCTGTTCGTAGTAGGTAATATTACTTTCCATGATAGTTTCCCTCCAATACATTTCCCGGCACTGATTTCTCAATATCAAGAATGCCTTGTTTCACTACATCCGGAATGGTCACTTTTTTACCTTCCCGATAATTAAAGGTTACAATTACTCCGTCACCTTCAGCGGCCACCTTCTGATGATTTGTGCTGACGACAAGGTAATTCATGACAAACCGATCTTCTTCAATGCTGAACACCTTTGCCCCAATGAGAACCTTATCCGGATATGACAGGGGTATCTTGAATTTACAGGATGTCGTGGCGAGAATGGGTCCAATTCCTGTCTTTGTCATGTAGCCCATCAGATCCATCTTTTCAAAATAGGCGATCCTGGCGCTCTCGAAAAATCTGAAATAGACGATGTTGTTGACGTGATTCATGGCGTCCATTTCACCCCAGGCGATAGGAAATTCAACAATGACAGGGTAATTCTTGAGTAGATTGCTCATGATTCTTTCCTCANNTCTTGGTTTATGGCAGACGTTTTAACCAGTCATAGATGATTTTTGCAGCCTCGTCCCACCCAGGTTCTCCCATAATCCAGTGGGCATGTTTCTTTAGTTCGATATAGGTTGAATTGTTTTTGTATTTCTTGTGAACTTGTTATTTCTAAAACAATTACAGGGCAGTTTTCAGTTTGTCGTTTAAACGCCGCAGACGGTGTAATAGAGACTCCTTTTCTTTCTCTGAAAACGTATTATCTTGGTTTAGAGCCTTCTGAACCAATATCTTTGCCTGAAGATAATCGCGAGCATGGTGCTCCAGCCATTTGGCCAGCTCCGAGATTGTTGAATAATCCGCAGGCATCGCGGTGACTAATTCCTGCCATATTTGAACCGCTTCCTGCCAGCGACCGTTGCGTTTGTATAAAAAGGAAAGCTCTTTTTTGGAAACGACGGAGATTTCGTTCCACTCTCGATCATCAAACATGTTTAAGATTTTTTCTACTCCGCAGGAATCGCGGCGTTTTAATAAAAGACGGGCTGCGGCTAAATAATCGGCGGCATGAACGTTTTGCATTAATTCTTGCGCCGTCAGAATTTCCGTCAGATGGGCGGTAAGGCTCGCCATAGAAATTAAATCAAGCTGGTTATGCTCAAAGATAGATGAGAGAAGGCGTCCGTCACGATGACGTAACCAATCGAAATAACGCTGTGGTATTTCCCAGCCGGGGATGTCGCCTTCGCGTTCAACTCCCAGCACTTCGGCTTCCAGAGTGGCGAGACGGCTGTTCTCTAGACGATGTCCTAAAATGCGACGTGAAGGATGCAGCAAATCCAGGTGTGGAAACGAAAAGAGGTCACTGCGTAATCGATTTAAAATGAAACGTGCGGTCAGAAGATTAACATCAAATGCTTTGCCGTTGAATGTTACCAGAAATTTTTTTTGACCGGCTATTTCACCAAGATAGGCTAGCGCGGGTTTTTCTTCACTAAAATCGCGCGCCAGAATTTGCCGGATGTGAAATTGGCCGTCTTCAAACCAGCCCAGGCCGATTAAAAAAGCCATTGTTCCCGTGCCTCCGGCAAGCCCTGTCGTCTCCGTATCCAAAAACAGAGCATCGGAAGATTTCAAATAAGCAATGCTCGGCTCGTTGGCCAGTAAAGCCGCCGCTTTCATGTCCAGACCAAAGGTTTCCCTGATGTTACGATACCCATGACGGCTGCTGCCGCGAACAACTTCGCTTGCCAGAAAAAATCTGCCGTGATCGTTTTCGATCACTTCGCCGGGAACAAT
>PLMX01000085.1 GCA_003142635.1 Syntrophaceae bacterium
AGCCATATCGGATTCCCGCCTGCTGGGGAATGACAGAGGGAAGATTTCCACAGCCCTTCGGGCTTCGCAATGACCATGTACTGCAGACTGGATTCCCGCTGGAGCCTGCCCTCGAATGTTCTTATCGGGGGCGGGAATGACAAGGGAGGGGCGTTCTTTACCTTGACTTTCGAAACGCCTTTGGTATTATTCGGCAAAATCTGAGGGTTATGGCCATTAATGAACGAATGAAAAAGATATTCTCCGTGTCGCCTCTGAAAATAACGGTACTCGTGATTTTTCTCGCCCTTGTGATGTTTTTCATCGATGTACCATTCCTCCGCTTCATGGAACTGAAGGCGCTTGATTTGCGGATGGTCTCTCGGGGAAGAATCACACCAAGAGGCGAAACGGTCATCGCCGCAATCGATGAAAAGAGCTTGGGCGAATTAGGACGATGGCCGTGGCCCAGGACAACAATTGCCAAGCTTGTCGATAAACTGAAGGGATACGGGGCGAAGGTGGTGGGCTTCGATATCGTTTTCTCCGAGCCTGATCAGAATTCCAGCCTCGGTGCAATTGTTGATCTTTCGAAGGAAGTGAAAAAGATCGGCCTTAGGGACAAGCGGGTGCAGGGGCTGCTCGATAAGAAGAAGCTGGTAGCCGATACCGATGCGGCCCTGGCGAAAGCGATCAAGCGCGCGAAGAACGTCACCCTCGGTTATTTCTTTCTCAAGTCGAGCAAGGAAGCCGAACACATCGGCGAGAAGGAGATCGAGGCCGCGGCACAGAATATCGAGAACTCCAGATACCAGATGATACAGGGTGAAACGAGCCCTGACGTGTCGGCATTGTATAACGTTACAGCTTATTCGGCGGTGACGAATCTCAAACTGCTCTCCGATGCCGCCGAGAACAGCGGCTACTTCAACGCATTCCCCGACACTGACGGCACCATCAGATGGTCTCCCCTGGTCATGAGGTTCCAGGATAATTACTATTTACCCTTGTCTATGTCCCTGCTCGTCCAGTATCTGGACTGGCCGATGGTCACGTTGAATATGGCCAAGTTCGGCATCGAAGGGATCAAGATAGGCGACATCAACATCCCTACGGACGAGACCGGGCGGATGCTCGTCAATTATTATGGCCCGGGGCGGACATTCCCTCACTACTCGATTTCCGATATCATCAACGGCAAGCTGTCCCCCGATATCTTCAAGGATAACATCGTGATCGTGGGCGCCACGGCCATAGGCATCTATGATCTGCGTGTGACGCCATACAGCAGCGTGTATCCCGGCGTGGAAATACATGCAACGGCAATAGATAATATCCTGCACGGCAATTTTCTCCACCGCTCCTCCGGGACACAACTTCTCGACGTATGTGCTATTGTATTCTTCGGCCTCCTCATAGGCATCGTCGTTCCGCGGGTCAAGGCTGTTCAGGGAATGGTCGCAAGCCTGATCGTCCTCATAGCCTTCGTCCTCATAAACGCATTCATCTTTTCCCGCTACAATCTATGGCTGAATATTATTTATCCGGCTCTCGCGATGATAGTGATTTATCTTGGCATCACTGTTTACAGGTACATTACCGAAGAGAGGGAGAAGAAGAAGATACGGGGCGCCTTCCAGTATTACCTTACGGCTTCCGTCATCAACGAGATGCTGAAAGACCCGTCAAAGCTTAAGCTGGGCGGCGACAAAAAAGACCTCACCGTGCTTTTTTCCGACATCAGAGGATTTACGACCATATCAGAGAAGTTGACGCCGGAAGACCTCGTACACCTGTTAAATGAGTATCTGACGGCAATGACCAACCTGGTTTTCAAATACGACGGACTCCTCGATAAATATATGGGCGATGCCATCATGGCCGTGTATGGCGCTCCTCTCGATCAGCCGGATCACGCAGTCCGTGCCTGCAGAACCGCCCTCGACATGATGGAAGAATTGAAAAAACTTCAAAAGAAATGGGCTGACGAAGGCAGGCCCGCTTTCAATATCGGCATAGGCATCAACAGCGGCGACATGGTAGTCGGCAACATGGGTTCGGATATGCGATTCGACTATACCGTCATGGGCGACATGGTGAACTTGGGTTCCAGGTTGGAAGGAATCAATAAAGAGTACGACACAAACATCATCATCAGCGAATACACGTACGCAGCGATCAAAGACGCCCTCTTCTGCCGGGAGCTGGATTCTGTCCGGGTCAAGGGAAAGAAACTTCCCGTAAAGATTTATGAGCTTTTAGGGGAAAAGAAAGACACCGAGAAATGGGAAAAAGCGGTCGGCCTTTTTGAAGAGGGACTGTCAAAATACAAGCAGGCCCTGTGGGACGAGGCAATTGCCGCTTTCCGGAAGGTCCTGGAAGTGAGACAGGACGATGCGCCCGCGAAACTGTATATCAGTAGATGTGAGGAACTTAAAAAGAACCCGCCCGAAGGTCCATGGGACGGCGTATTCACGATGACGAGGAAATGAAAATAGGGGATAGGGAATAAGCAAAGATTTCTCAGTCGCTGCGCTCCTTCGAAATGACAAGGGGTGGCTGGCTTCCTCGAAATGACAAGGTTATGGTTTTCAATTGCTGTCATTTCGACCGATGGGAGAAATCTTTTCGCCCTTTTGTAAAGGGGGGCAAGAAAGAAGGCGACTGGATTCCCGCTGGAGCTTGCCCTCGAATGTTCTTGTCGGGGGCGGGAATGACAGAGAAATGAAAAAAATGAACACCGCCTTTGCAAAGGGGGATAATTTTATGAGCGATAATGGCGCTAAAAGAAGATCAGAAATATAGAAGCTGGGTAGAGGTCGACCTCGATAATTTCACCAGGAACTGGAATGAGATGAAGCGGCTGGTCGGCCCTGACGTCAGGATCCTTCAGGTGGTCAAGGCGGACGCTTACGGCCATGGCGCTATTGAAATTTCCAACGTCGCCCTGAAGAACGGCGCCGCTCTTCTCGGCATTGCCAATGCAGATGAAGGCGTGCAGCTGCGCGTCAGCAATATCACATCTCCCATCCTGATCCTGAGCCCCTCCACCGGCTCTGAGATTGACGAGATCATTAAGTACAATCTGATGCCGTCCGTCTCGGATATCAGCTTCGCACGGGAACTTCAAAAAAAAAGCAAGAAGGCGGATACAAAGACGCCCATCCACATCGAGGTGGACACGGGCATGGGGCGCGGCGGAACGATCCATAACGAGGCGTTCAAGATGATCGAAGAAGTCCTCGGATTTCCCAATATCACAATCGAGGGCATATTCACCCATCTGTCATCCAGTGAAACCATGGATGCGTATAACGCGATGCAGTGGAAACTCTTTAAAGAGCTTCTCGATAAACTGGAGAAACACAAGATCCGGATTCCCGTCAAACATATGGCAAACAGCGGCGCCATCCTCAATTACCCCTTGTTTCATCTGGATTTGGTGAGACCGGGCCTCATGTCTTACGGCATCTATCCCGGACCGGAGACAAAGGCAAAGGCAGACCTGGCGCCGGTCATGAGTTTTAAGACGAGGGTCGTCCTCGTCAAGGAGTTTCCTAAAGGATACAGCATCGGATATGGCCGGTTTTATGTAACGGATAAGCCGACAAAGATAGCGACTATACCGGTCGGATACGGCGACGGATACGGACGCATCCTCTCCAACCAAAGCGAAGTGCTTGTCAGGGGCGAGCGCGCCCCTGTAGTCGGGAATATCTCCATGGACATGTGCACCATCGATGTCAGCCATGTAGATAATTGCCGGATCGGTGACGAGGTCGTCCTGATGGGCGGCCAGGGCCATGAATATATATCTGCCGATGAGATCGCGGGAAAGGTGCAGACCATCAGCTACGAAATTCTGTGCGCGTTGGGCAAACGGGCGCCGCGGGTTTTCCTGCATAAGGGAAAAACTAATACTATAGAACCCCGCTTGCGGAGAATTTTCATTCCCGAAGAAGAAAAGTCGATCGCAAGGATAGACGGCATTATCCGCCACTGCTTCCAGGCAAGGGCCCACGATGAAGAGCTCGGAGATGCGATATATTACGAGATGTTTGAAACCCTCTTCGGTAAAGAAGACCGTCAGTTGGAGCTAAGGACTAATTTCAAATATGATATTTTTGTAAATGAGTTTTCCAGGGAAGAGAAATTGTCGGACGATAAAGCGGCGGAGTACTTCAAGGTTACCACTCACGTCGAATATATGAAGACCCTAAAGAATACTTTCTTCATGATAGGCTGCGCCCTGAACGATGAACAGTTGGCCTCTTTCTTCAACGACAAGAAATGCGAGTACCGGTGGCTCTTAAACAGGGAAGATGATCCGGTAACGGAAAAGGATTTCAAAGTCGCCGGGGTACGCATAGACAATGAAGACGTGCCCATCATCAGGACAGAGAATACCGGGAGGGGTTATGAGGTCTGGTGCGGCGATGATAAGCTCAAAAAGAAGCTGAATAAGATGGCCAAGGTGGAGATCGAGATTGTCACGAAGAAATCCAAGAGCAGCAATACCTTCTCTGTCTATATCGTATACCCCACCAGGGGTCTTGATATTTCCTTCAATTACGAAGGAGTAAAATTCAAATATGTAAAAGAGGTGAGCTTCTTCGCAGGGAAGCAGCCGTATCCGGAGGTTGTAAGGAAAAAGGGGAAATCGATCAGGCTTCGCATCAGCGACGATGAATGGATCTTCCCCAACAGCGGCGTCACTTTCTTCTGGGATTATTGATTGTATGAGCAAGCTGAGAGTGGGCATCATATCAGGCGGCATGTCCTCGGAGAGGGAGGTATCGCTCAACAGCGGCAGGAATGTCTTTGACAACCTAGATACCGAACTCTACGAAGGTAAGCCGATATTCATGGATGAGCGGGGAAGCCTGTGGATGATCACCTGGCAGCTTGTTTCCCAAAACACGACCGTAGACATATCGGAGCGTCTGGCAAAAGAAGCGCGCAGGATACCATACGAGGACCTGAAAAAAGAGATCGATTTTGCCTTCATCTCACTCCATGGAAAGTATGGAGATGACGGATGCATCCAGGGTCTTCTGGAACTCCTGGGAATACCCTACACAGGCCCGGGAATACTGGCATCAGCACTCGGCATGGACAAACATATGCAGCAGACACTCCTGAAGGCTGAAGGGTTGAGCGTCCCCGACAGCATCGTCATCCACGAAAGGGAGTGGCTGGAAAATAAAGAAGACGTGAAAAGAAGAATCACGAAACATTTTAGATTCCCCGTTTTCACGAAGCCCACCAGGGAAGGTTCAAGTATGGGCGTCACAGGCGTCAAAGATGAAGCTTCCCTTGAGAAGGGGCTCGAAGACGCCCTCAAGTTTGACAATGCAGTCCTCGTCGAAGAGTATATTGACGGAATAGAATTCTCGTGCATCGTTCTGGAAGAGGAGGGCGTTGCCCGGCCGCTTGACCTCACAGAGATCTACCCGCAAAGCGAATATTATACCTACGACGACAAGTATATGCCGGGGAGATGCAGGAAGTTCACACCACCGAAGAATATCCCCGCAGACATGGTGGAAAAAATCAAGGGGGAAGTCGTCAAGGCCTATCAGGCGTTGGGGTTCAGGTCGTACGGACGCATCGACGGCTTTCTGACAAAGGACGGACGGATACTCATCACGGACCCCAATTCCTCATCCGGTATGGCGCCTTCATCGTTTTTCTTCGAACAGGCCGCCTCCATGGGGATGCTTCCCGCGATGGTCATATCCAAGCTGATAGAGAACGCAGTCAAAATCCACCAGGAAAAGATGGGGCCGTTGTAACGCCGGCGACATGTTCATCATCCTGCAATAGCTCCTGGAAATGGCTTTACAAAAAAACAAGTTGTCTCTATAGTTCACAGTAGTGTTTCGGGTCAGAAATCCTAAAAAAGTGTTGCGTGCAAGCATACAGTGAGGTGATTGCCATGAAAAAAAACGCTTTGTCAATTGTGGTTGTATTAGCCGGCTTTTTTCTGATTGTTGGTCTTGCTGCACCGGCCTTCGCCCTTGAATTCGGAGTGAGGGGCTACTACTGGTATCCCGACTTGAAATCCACTTGGAGGCTGGACGGAAACGGCGTGCAGGGCACCGAGTTTGACCTTAAGGATACGTTTGACATCTCCAACAAAGGCGTGCCGTCGATTGAGGCATTTGCAGGATACGGCAGACACCACTTCAGCTTCATGTATACCGACGTCGGCTATTCGGGAACAGGAAACGTGACGACCCCCATAAACTTCGGAAGCAAGTCATACACCGGAAGCGTCTTCGGGGATTTCAACTTCCGGATGATCGATTTCGATTACATGTATGACGTCGTAAGCCTGAAGAACATCCTCGCAGGGTTCGCCATAGGAGTGATCGGCAAGGTCAAGTACATTGAAGGCGAAGCGAAATTGAGCAATACCGCAAACGGGGAAACAACGCAGACGTTCCGGTTCCCGATTCCCATGGTCGGGGTCGGCGCCAATCTCGGCATCCTTGCCAATATCCTCGAGGCGAGGGTGAAGGCGACCGGAATGGGCTATTCGGGAAGCTATGTCTATGAGGGCCTGGCCGACATAGGCGTCACACCTTTTCCCTTCATAGATATACGCGGCGGATACAGGATATTGAAGTTCAAGGTTGACAGCATCAGCGATGTCACGATGGACACGACGTTCCAAGGCCCCTACGCAGCGCTGACAATCGGCTGGTAAGGATGGGAGAAAAGCAGGTGGCACCGGAAAACAGTACAGGCAGCGGTAAACTCAGGGTCGGTATCGTCATGGGGGGAGTGTCTTCCGAGAGAGAAGTCTCTCTTGAGAGCGGCAGGAATATCTACAATAAGATTGATCGCAAGAAGTACGATCCCATTGCCATATTCATGGACAGCAAGGCTGCCTTCTGGGAAATACCGATAAAGCTCCTGATGCGAAACAGCACCAAAGACATCGAAGAGGACCTCGCGGAAGAAGCGCGACATATCCCATATGAGATGCTGAAGACCCGTGCGGATTTCATCTACATCGGCCTGCACGGTAAGTACGGTGAAGACGGATGCCTACAAGGCCTGCTGGAGCTTCTCAACATCCCCTACACCGGCTCAGGTGTATTGGGTTCCGCTTTAGGAATGGATAAATATGTATGCAGGAAAATCCTCGCCGCAAGCGGGATTGACGTACCGAAGACGTTGCCTGTTTTCAGAAAGCAGTGGCAATCCGAAAAGAAAGCAGAGATCCTTGACGCCATCGAAAAAGAGATCCGGTTCCCCTGCGTCATAAAGCCGACGCGCGAGGGATGCAGTACGGCTGTGAAGAAGGTGGTTTCAAAAGAAGGCCTAGCCTCCGCCGTCGAAGAGGCATTCCATTGGGATAATACGGCATTGGTAGAGGAATTCGTCGACGGCATGGAGGTGACGTGCGGCGTCATCGAGGATGATCAGCCATTGGCGCTCACTCCCTCAGAAACCATTCCTACGGATGCCGTCCTTTCCCTCGAAGATAAGTTTCTGTATGGTCAGGGTGAAAATAAAACGCCGGCCAGGGTTCCGGACAATATACTGCAGAAGATCAAGGACGTCGCCGTTGCGACCTTCTCTGCCCTCGACCTCCGGGGTTATGCAAGAATCGATATGTTCGTGAGGAGGGACGGAAGAGTCGCCGTCCTCGAACCGAATACCCTCCCCGGGATGACGCCTTCCACGGTCCTTTTCCACCAGGCGGCGGCCTCCGGCATTACCCAGACGGAGTTCATTGACCGGGTGATCGTTGCATCGCGGAAGGCCCATGAAAGGAAAAAGGGGCCGCTATAAGCAAAGAAGGTTGATTTAATCGATATCATTTCGAACCCTGCTGTTTACTCAGGGTAAACTCCGTGAGAAATCTTGTGCAACGCTGATGAAAGATTCCTCAGTCGCTGCGCTCCTTCGGAATTACATGAGGGCGGCATTTGAGGCAGCGAATAAATAGCTAAAAATGTTTGGCAAATGGATAAGACTCCCTAAATATCTGAAGACTTCCGCACCCCCCGTCATAAAAACATTGACAGAGCCCGATATATGGCTATATTAAGGCCGTTCTTCGACGGTTAGTTGATTAAGCAGATGGTGTGATCGTGCACTTCAATCCAATACAAAAGTCGCTGGCAAATAAAGTGTTTCAACAGGCGGAAAACCTCGCGGGACAGTACTTTCGTCTCGACCGCGAAAAGATTAAGAAATACCGTTACGATGTAAAGACCCTCGCTGACCTTGAAGAACACGAAGTGAGAGACGGCGCATTTGCCCATTTATGCAGGTATCATTTCAATAAAGATCGAGAACCGGATAAATCGGATGATTTCTATTTTTACAGGGTCTGTCTCCAGGATAACCAGATTCTCAATGCCATCGAAAGGGGACATTCTTTCATCAGGCTAAGCCCGTTGCTGTTGTATATTGCCGCGCACGAGCTTGTCCATATCGTACGGTTCGAGGCGAGAGAGATTGATTTCGACGCATCGCGGGATGAGAAAGAGCGGGAAGAAGATAAAGTCCATACGATAACGAGGGATCTGCTTCAGTCCTGCATCTCTCCCGATCTCAGACTAATTTTTGATTGCTTCAGCAATCGTTACAAGATAGGAGATATTTTTTTTCTTCAATGAGCATCGGCCTTTTTCAATGGACGCCGCAGAAAAAGGACTCAGCCCGATTGATTTAAAAGAATATTTATTGGTGGAGATTTTGTATGCCGATTTATGAATATAAGTGCAGGAAGTGCGGAAAGCAGTACGAACTTTTCCAGCATATGACTGATCCCGTCGCCAAGACGTGCAAATTCTGTAAAGGTCCTGTCAGTAAACTTATTTCCATGTCATCCTTCCATTTGAAGGGTTCGGGTTGGTACGTAACAGACTACGGCGGAAAGAAGGCGCCTCCAACTGAGACGAAAAAAGCTGATGCCGTAAAATCCGAAACAACAGAAACAGTAAAGACGGAATCGCCCGCGAAAACGAGCACGGAGAATTAAGACACTTCCAAAAACTTTCTCAAAAGAGAAGGCGGCTTCCAAAATGGATGCCGCCTTTTTTTCAGATTTAGCCCACCAGTAAAGATGAATATGGGCAATGGGAGGAAATGATTATTTTGCAGTGAAGTAGATGTATTACTTGCACCTATAAAGTCACACATGGCTGCATCACTGAGAATCAAGGATAACCGATCGTACTGTTGAAACGCTACACGTCCTAATATTGTGACCAGCAATAAAGCGACGGATGCTCCTATGACTTATATATATACATATCAAGACACGCCCGTCCGGCTAACTGTTA
>PLMX01000228.1:0-24352 GCA_003142635.1 Syntrophaceae bacterium
GTACGCTTTAGTCGGATGAACCTTATATTATGGCCTCCCGCTGCGGCAACTTCCAATGCCCGTTTTGCATGCTCCTGACCGCGGATTTCGCTGAAATCGAAAGGGTAATGGCAGCTCTTGTTGAATAGCTGAGCTATATCAAGCTTAAGTGGTGTTATTTTCTTCCTGCCGTTGAGAAATTCAACCACATCGGAAAGGACATCAACGGGAATCACTTCGACAGATTCCACCATAGCGGCTTCGTCGGCGTTTTCCTTAGCCACGATGATGCCCCTCTTCCCCATTTCCTTTGCCAGAAGGGCGGCGGAAAGGACTCCATCAACGCCCTTGATGCTTCCGTCCAGGGAGAGTTCCCCGATGAGGATGTAATCGAGGGCGTCCGTAAGCTCAATGCAGCCTTCGCCTGTCAGGATGCCTACGGCAATGGGAAGATCGAAACCGGTTCCTTCTTTTTTAATGTCGGCAGGTGCGAGATTTACGGTAACGTGATTCCTGGGGAATTTATAGCCGGAATTTTTTATGGCTGCCTTGATTCTATCTTTGCTTTCCTTGACTGCGATATCGGGAAGACCCACCGTCAGGAATTGAAGAAGCCCCGGCGATATATCTACTTCCACATCCACCGGATACGAATCCACACCAACAACGGTGCTGCTGATGACTTTTACAATCAATTCGCGCTCCCCGAGATTTTCTCAAGAGTGGGCGAAAATATTATAAAATTAGTTTTTTCATGGCAAGACATTTCTTTCGGAAAAGTATTTTTTTAACTCTCTTGACTGGGGAAAGGCGCTATGCTAATTTTGGCGCAACTTCCCGCTAAAGAGGTTCAGAAAATCACCATGACCAAGTTCTCCCACTTCGATGATAAAGGCAAGGCCAAGATGGTTGATGTGACGGAAAAGGAACGGACCGTACGAAAGGCCGTTGCCCGGGGAAATGTCCTGATGAAAAAAACGACACTGAGTCTCATCGAAAGGGGAGAGATACCCAAGGGAGACGTCTTTGTTGTAGCCAAGATCGCGGGGATCATGGCGGCCAAGAAGACAAGCGAAATGATACCTATGTGCCACCCCCTAGAATTGACTGGTGTTGACATAAGCTTTACGAAAGATGCCGGGCTCGGTGAGATCACCATTGAAGCAACCGTACAGACCGTGGGAAGAACAGGGGTGGAGATGGAGGCCCTGACCGCCGTCAGCGTCGCGGCTCTCACAATTTACGATATGTGCAAATCCGCGGACAAGAACATGGTTCTTTCGGACATCAAATTAATTACAAAACATGGCGGCAAGAGCGGTCTCTTCATCAGAGATGAATAAATGAGAGATTCCCGGCTATGTATCAAAAAGTCTACAGAATAAGAAGATCGTTCCTCATTCCCTTTTTTGCTGATTCTGTTCTCCTCTTCTCCCTTCTCCTGCTCTCGTATTTCCTGGGTGGGTCGAAATTGGAAAGAATATTGCTTACTGCGATCTTCATACCCGTTCTTTACGTTCTCTTCGAATCTGCATTCCGCATGGTCCGGACGGGAGACCAGGGCATCATGATCAGGAAATTCATGCGGAGAAAAGAGCTCCGCCGGGAGGATATTACTCATATAGGCGCGTTGATCCTGAGAAATAGGGTATATATCCTGTTGACTACAGTGAAAGGATTTTATATTCTATCTAATGCGTATGAAAATTTTTCCTTTCTCGTTGGTGATCTCGCCTCTCACATGGACAATGAAAAGGTGGAAGAAGAAGTCAGGAGACAGATTGAACATCCTGCAAAGAACACGTCGGATATCATTATGACCTGGTTTACGGCTGTTGTTCTTGCGGGGATCATAATGATAAAACTGTTTACCTCGTAAATTTTCTTATCTTTCAAAAAGTCATAAGCTAAGTTAAGAGTCACAGACTTTCTTCACAACAAAAGCACGGGAGAAGGGGCGCGTCGTTATTATGAAACGCAAGAAAACGAAATCTGTAGCTGTCGACCAAAATATTCAGGCGAAGCCATATGTGCTTATTGAAGAGGCTATGGAAAAGAAGCTTGAAGACATCTCTACTGTCCTCTGTTCAGCCGGTGACGGAAAAAAACGGAAAAGCAGATTGCATGAAGAAGTTTTGATCATGGTGGAAAGATGCCTTTTCAAAATTGCCCTTAAGCGGAACGGTAATGTCAAGAGTGCTGCAGCCAGTTACCTTGGAATCAACAGAAATACATTCCAAAAAAAAATGGCCAAGCTGGGCATCAATTGTGAAAACAAAAGTTAGCCTGCCACATAACATAGTTAAATTGATGGAGAAGGGGGTCAATATACCGAGCCCCTTTTCTACAGATATCGGGGAAGAAATAGTTCTGAAGAGGATTTCCGGCGATGGTGTATCCATATATCCCGGAACCAGGATATCTGGGTCAAAAACCCTGATTTCTCGGGGAACCAAGCTGGGATATGAGGCGCCGGCAACCATCGTCGATTGTCAGACCGGACCGGATGTCGAACTGAGAGGGGGATTTTTCAAATCATCCGTCTTCCTGCGAAAGGCGGCCGTGGCAAGCGGCGCGCAGGTCCGTGAAGGATGTATCCTTGAAGAAGAGGCTAATGCGAGTCATACGGTCGGGCTAAAGCAGACCATACTCTTCCCGTTCGTAACCCTGGGCAGCCTCGTCAACTTTTGTGACTGTTTCATGGCAGGCGGAACGAGCCGGAAAAATCACAGCGAAGTCGGAAGCTCCTATATACATTTCAATTACACGCCCAATCAGGACAAGGCCACTCCTTCACTCATCGGCGACGTACCCCGAGGCGTAATGTTAAACCAACCGCCCATTTTTTTGGGGGGTCAGGGAGGCCTGGTCGGTCCTCGCAGGATCGGTTACGGCAGCGTAATTGCGGCAGGAGTGATTTGCAGGAAGGATTATCCGCACGGAAATAAATTAATAACGGAAAGTGACGTCTCCACCCACGACAAGAACTTTCGTGCAGGTTTTTACGGAAGTATCAAGCACCGCGTCTATAATAACATCTGCTACATCGCCAACCTCTTAGCCTTAAGACAGTGGTATGCCCACGTCCGGCAACCGTTTTTTCAACAGGAGCATATGGGCGGGGAGCTTTATGCCGGGGCAGTGGATAAGCTCGAAATTGCCCTTGAGGAAAGATTGAAGCGATTTGCAGACCTTTCTTATAGAATGGAAACATCGATAGAGCTTAGCACGGACGCCGTGAAGAAAAGCGCACAGAAAGCGCTTCTCAAACAGAAGAAGGAATTGAGCGAAAATTGGCCGAGGCTTGAGGAAACCCTCACCGCTGGAAAAGAAGCAACTGTTGATCTCAAGAATCGGGATTCATTCATCAAACTCGTTCATAAAACAATCAAACACGAAGGCGATTATATAAAGGTCATTCAGGGCCTGGATAGAGATGCATCAATCAAGGGAACGACATGGCTGCAGAGCATTGTAGATCACGTCATCCATGCGGCGTTAATTCCTTTGCCGTCCTGCAACTCCTGACGCCATCAATTTAAACGAGATCAGGGCTTTGATAATTTTTCCTATGCAGATATTAAGACAATGGTGCGCTGAAATAATCAGCTATCTCATGAAATGGAAGATCTATGTCGGCGTTAATGTATACGCGATTCCCGAATACTCGATAGTCTTCTTTCCGCTGATTCCTGACGTCGTATGCTGCGGGTTCGCCGGAATCCTGGCAGTAAAAGGGGTCGGCAAGCGCGAAGAAGGCAATCCCATAAAAAAACTTGCCCAGCTCTTCGGGAACATCAAGAAAGATAACATGAAGGTGCTCTCTGCCGGCTCTATAACATCCGGCCAATATCTGGGGGGCGGCCGCAAGCTTCAGAAAATGGAAGAAACTTTCTTCCAATTAAAGACAGACGCCGCATTGCAGGAAATCTATTTCAAGCCCGTCACGGCCGGAGAACTGTCGGGCCTTACCAACGAGATGAAGGCGTTTTTCCTCGGCGAAGAAAAACACCTTGAAGAAAACGCCGGGAACTTCCCTACGGAGGAGACTGAAACGATTAACAGCAGGCACATCCTGTTGAAAGATATTATCTGGGGTCTTGAGAAAGATGTACTCGAGAATATAGAAAAGATCAGGCGGCTCTCGGGAGCGGGCGGCGGCGAAGAAATTTCTCCTGCATCGTTTACAAAATATAAGAAAATAAATTTCCTTCTGAACTGCCTCGACAGGCTGGAGGTAAGGGGAAGGGACTCGGCGGGAATAGAGATATCCTTCAGACTCCCTGAAGGCGCCTCGTTTGAGAATATCCTGAGCAAGCTCAAAGAGAAAGGCCTGTATGATGATTATTCCGCGAGGACCCGCGCAGGCGACCTTATCAACGGTTCAATCTGTGTCTCCTATGCAATCCCGTCCACCAATAGTCAGCGGGGCAAAGGAATTGATCTCGCGTTCGTATACAAGACATCATCCGTTATCGGCGAGCTCGGTCAAAACGTCAGTGATCTGAGAAAATTCATCTCCCACGACAAGGTATTCTATGAGTTATCCAGGGAGGAGACGGAATTTGAGACCTCTTTATCACACACGAGGTGGGCATCCGTAGGTTCCATTACGGAAGAAAACTGCCATCCGATTAATAACTTTACGCTGAGCAGAAACGGCGGTCGTGAAAATGCTCTCTGGCCGGAGATAACGAAGAAATACCCTTTCTATGGTGAGGGCGGCTGGTTCATTAACGTTATCCTGAACGGAGATATAGACAATTACCAATCCCTGCGAAGTGCAATTGAAGAGGGAGAAGACCTCATTGCTCCGCATATTACGACCGACACGAAGATCATTCCCCTGCAGATTGAAAAGCATCTCTGTGCCGGGCATGACCTGGCCGAGGCGTTCAGATTGGCTGTAAATGCATTTGAAGGTTCGCATGCCATTGCCATGACCAGCAATACGGAGCCGGGAAAGGTGTTTCTTGCCCTCAAGGGGAGCGGGCAATCCATCTATGTAGGCCTTGCCCCAGAAGGGTATATATTTTCATCGGAACTTTATGGTCTCGTGGAGGGCTCTCCTTTTTTCGTGAAGATGGACGGCGAGAGACCTTCCTCAGACGATGATCCGGAAGCGTCAGGCCAGATATTTATCCTTGAGCAGAACTCTCAAGGGGGTCTTGCGGGAATCAGGACGCTTTTCTACGACGGGAGTCCTCTCTCGCTGGGAAAGGACTCTGTGCAGAAGGCGGAAATTACCACCCGTGATATAGATCGGGGCAATTATCCGCATTATTTCCTGAAAGAAATATCTGAAGCAACTCTCTCCATAAGAAAAACCCTGCGCGGCAAATATAGAATTTCAAAAAAAGAAAACGGAAAATATGGAGTTGCCTTCAATCTCGGCCGGGACATCATCCCGGAGGGGTGGAGACAGGCCTTCGCCCGCGGCGAGACAAAGAGAATCATCGTCATCGGCCACGGCACCGCCGCCGTTGCCGGAGAGGCGGTTGCCTGCGGCCTGCAGCGGTATCTCAAAGGCACTCACATCGAGATTGACGCCAAGGTCGCATCGGAATTGAGCGGCTTCTTTCTGGAGGATGACCTGAAAGATACGCTGGTAATCCCCATCACGCAGTCGGGGACGACGACAGACACCAACCGTGCCGTAGCGATGGCCGTGGAACGGGGCGCGACGGTTATCGCCATCGTCAACAGGAGGCAATCCGACATAACAGGGAAGGCAAACGGAGTTTTTTATACGAGCGACGGCAGGGATATAGAAATGTCCGTGGCTTCCACCAAGGCATTTTACTCCCAGGTTGTGGCGGGCCATGTACTGGCGCTTTGTCTTGCCCAGCTTCTCACGAATGTCTCCGACGACTATATTGCCGATGAGCTTCACAACCTCGAACAGGCGCCTAGCATGATGAACAGGGTGATAGAGAAGAAAGGACAAATCAGGCAATCTGTCGAACTGCTGGCAAAAAAAAGAAGGTACTGGGCCGTCGTGGGAGACGGGCCTAACAAGGCCGCGGCAGATGAGATCAGGATAAAACTGAGCGAGCTCTGTTACAAAACGATATCGTCGGATTTCATAGAAAATAAAAAGCATATCGACCTGTCTGCCGAACCGTTGATCATCGTCTGTGCAGCGGGCAGCCCGGAAACTGTCACCGGAGACATCGTCAAGGATGTAGCCATCTTCAAGGCGCATAGGGCGGCTGTTGTCGTTTTTGCAGATGAGGGTGAAAGCAGGTTCGACGGCGTTGCCGATGCCGTCGTTGAGGTGCCGAGGGCGGCGATGCCCATGCCTGTAATCCTAAATACCCTGGCCGGACATCTATGGGGTTATTATGCCGCCTGCAGCATCAACGAAGACGCGGTTTTCCTGCGGGAATTCAGGAGTCATCTCGATCTTATAATGGTGGAACATGAGAAAAAAAAATATTCCATCTATGAGAGGCTGGCCGACAAAAACTACCGGAAGCTCGTCAGGGATTTTTCCGCTGAATTCAATCAAAAGAGAACGGAAGGCGCCTTTTCATTTACAAATGTGAATACCATATCCGATATAGTTCTTCTCCTCAAATATGCAGCCGGAAAGCTGCCCCTCGAAGACTACTGGAGCGATTTCAAGAGTGAGGAGTTGCTGCCGTCCCCGGTCGAGATGCTTGACATCTCACTCGGCCATTCGGTAGATGAACTCTCGAGACCGATAGACGCGATCAAGCATCAGGCGAAAACAGTGACAGTCGGAACAAGCAGGAAGGAACAACCTCTCAGAGGCATTATCTTTGACATATTAAGGGAACTGGAATTCTCGACCAAATCCATCGTCACCAGGAATGTATTGACCGTCGCCAGGGTTCAGCCGGCCATTGCCGCGTTGAAAGGCTACACCCTCTATACAGTTAATAATCTGGACGCTGAAGGGAATCCCGTGGATACCTCAACGATAACTGTTAAAGACAGAGGTGGCATCTCACTCACGATGAAGTCGAGGACGGAAGGTTCAGGTAATCTCATGGGGACCAAAAGGACGATAGTGAGTACGGGCCACGTCTATATCGGCCGGGGAAAATCCGACGGTGCCTCGATTGTCGTTATTCCCCTTCTCGCGGACGGGGGAGGCATAGGAAGCCTGCTTTTGATCCACGTGGAATTTAACGAAACACTTTCCCTGAAGGGAAAAAAAGATGTCTTAGGCTACAAATTTAACGACATCCGCAATCTCGTCAACGAATATAATCTGCCGTGGGATGACCGCTATCTCGAAACCATTTCCACAGGGACTCTCCTCGGCGAGACGGTGGAGGTTATTGCGGGTCAGATAAGAAAATCTCTGGGAGGGAACGGCGGCAACTCTCAGGCCAAGTAAATTTCAGGAGCAATCATGAAGAAGACAAAATTTATTTTTGTAACAGGCGGCGTTCTCTCCTCCCTCGGCAAAGGCTTGGCGGCTGCTTCTATTGCAGCCCTTCTCGAAAGCCGGGGGCTCAGGGTGACCAATCAAAAGCTGGATCCGTATATCAATGTCGATCCCGGCACCCTTAGTCCATTCCAGCACGGCGAGGTTTTTGTGACGGACGATGGCGCGGAAACAGACCTTGACTTGGGGCACTATGAGAGATTCAGCTCAACCCGCATGGCGAAGTGCAACAATCTCACATCTGGTCAGGTATATTTTTCGGTAATCTCCAAGGAGAGGAAGGGGGAATATCTGGGCAAGACGGTGCAGGTGATTCCCCACGTTACCGATGAAATCAAAGATTACATCAAGAGCTGCGCCGTGGGGTTTGACGTCGCGATCGTGGAAGTCGGCGGGACCGTCGGAGACATTGAGAGCCAGCCCTTTCTGGAAGCGATCAGGCAATTTCGCAACGAAGTGGGAAAACAAAACGCCATATTTATACACCTGACTTGGGTCCCTTTCATAAAAACCGCCGGGGAGGTTAAGACAAAACCGACGCAGCACAGTGTGAAGGCCCTCCGTGAAATCGGTATCCAGCCGGATATTCTTTTATGCCGCACGGAAGATTTTCTTCCGGAAGAAATCAAGGCCAAGATCGCTCTCTTCTGCAATGTCGAAGTTTCATCCGTATTTACGGCAAAGGATGTGCAGTGCATCTACGAAGTGCCCATCGTTTTTCATAAGGAAGGGGTGGATAATAAAATTGTCGACCTCCTAAACATCTGGACGGGCATGCCGCATCTCGAGGCGTGGGAAAATGTGGCAGACAGGATCAAGAATCCTCCCCACGAAGTGTGTATCGCCATAGTCGGCAAATACGTGAATTTGACGGATTCCTACAAGAGCCTCAATGAGGCTCTCGTGCATGGGGGCATTGCAAACAACTGCCGGGTGAACCTGCGTTTTGTCGATTCGGAAAAAATCGAAAAAGAAGGGTTGGGCGACCTTCTGGAAGGCGCTGACGGCGTCCTCGTCCCCGGAGGATTCGGAGAGCGCGGCATCGAGGGCATGATTACCGCCATTCAATTTGCCCGTGAGCACAAGGTCCCGTATTTCGGCATCTGCCTGGGCATGCAGCTCGCCGTTGTGGAATTCGCCCGTCACGTATGCAAACTCGAAAAGGCGAACAGCTCCGAGTTTGACAAAGACACCGCGTATCCGGTGATCGATTATCTCCCCGAGCAGAGAAGCATAAAGGAGATGGGCGCCACCATGAGGCTGGGCGCTTACGCCTGCCTCTTAGAGGCCGGGTCTTTCGCATTTGATGCTTATGGTGTTAGTGAAATCAGTGAAAGACACAGGCACCGTTACGAAGTGAACAACACCTTCAGAGATATCCTCGTAGAGAAGGGACTGCACATTACAGGGACGTCGCCTGATCGCCGTCTTGTCGAGATCGTCGAGATCAAGGACAACCCGTGGTTTCTCGGATGTCAGTTTCACCCTGAATTTAAATCGCGGCCGACGAGTCCCCATCCGCTCTTCGGAAAATTTATCGGGGCAGCCCTAAAGTGTAATTTGAAAAAATAGAGATTTCGCGAACAGCTTAGAAACCCCGCCGCCGCTCAAGTTCCTGTCCGAGTCTGGATAATGCGGGTGATACCTTGACGGCATATGGCGGTATCGTCTCAGCCTCTGGAAATGAGCAGGAAGTGCATTCAACTGCGACCGCGTATACGCTGCAATCTCTTTCAATTGCCGGCGCCCGGAAATAATTTTGCCGCCGCTCATCACCTTCGCAAGAAGCGGGACCCCCTCTATCTCATCCCCCTCTACAGTCAGAATGTCCTGAACCATCGTCCGGTCTGCAAACTGGCGAAAGACCTGCTTGCGTCCCGGAATGGTGGCCTTCCCCGGTGACTTCTTGAAGCGCGGTGTGCCGGCATACTCCATCAGCTTGTACGCGCATTCCATGTATGGCGCGTCTTCCGAGGTATCCAGCTTTGTACCCACGCCAAAACCGTTTATAGGCGCCCCGTAAGACAATAGATCACGGATCGCATACTCATCGAGATTACCGCTCGCAAAAATTCGGATATCCGTCAGACCTGCCTGATCGAGGATCTCACGGATATCTTTCGAAAGAACCAAAAGATCGCCGCTGTCAAGACGCACGGCGCGAACAATTATTCCTGTCTCCTTTAATATGTTCGCTGCATCAACTGCCTTCCTTGCACCTTTATGGACATCGTACGTGTCGATAAGAAGGGTTGTATTGTTAGGATTCGCGCGGGCAAAACTGAGAAACGCCTCCAGCTCGTCCCCATGGGCCTCCACATAGGAATGCGCCATTGTGCCGAAGATGGGTATCCCGAAGATGGCCTCCGCAAGCACAGTAGATGTGCCCGCAAAGCCTGTCATATATGAGTCCCGCGCCGCCAGGAGCCCCGCCTCGGCTCCGTAAGATCGGCGGACCCCGAAATCGATCAGAACTGCTCTGTCATCCGCTGCCAGCATGCAGCGGGCCGCTTTGCTGGCAATCAGTGTCTCGAAATGCACGATATTAACCAGGCGCGTCTCAATCAGTTGCGCCTCCGGCATGGAGGCGACGACACGCACCATGGGCTCGTTTTCAAAAAAGACCGTTCCTTCCGGCATGGCATACACATCGCCGCGGAAGCGGAATTTAGCCAGATAATCGAGCAGCGATGGAGAAAACTGCCCGTGCCCGCAATGTATTCCAGTTCCTCTTGGTTGAATCGCATCCCTTCGAGGAAAGCAAGCAACGTCTCAAGACCGGCCGCGACCAGGAAACCGCGGCTCAAAGGCAGGCTCCGCACATAGAACTCAAAGACTGCCTCTTCGTGCATGCCTTCATCCACATAGCCCTGCATCATGGTCAACTGGTAAAGATCGGTCAGAAGCGGACTTGTTAGAAGGTTCATTTATTTCCCTCAAAGCTGATTACTTTTTATGGCAAGAAAGCAAAGCTACCATAAAAGATTTGCTTTCGTTTTATCAAGGAAAAAAGATGGGCGCTTCACTCGAAGTAATCCGACAAGCAGTCGTATTCTGCAAGTCATGTCAATCTGGTTGACATACAATTTTGTTATCACTCCCAAGATAAATCACATTTTTGTTTCTTTGCCGCACCTTCAGTCAATCGAGAGGGAAGAAAAATACTCCCGATATTCAAGTGATTATGGATGCCGGTGCGCCTTTTAACATCTGGCACATATCTTGAGTTACAAAACTTCGAAAATCGGATTAGGAGGAATTGTGATGAAAAGATATATCTTCGTGAGAAATGCTTTCTTAAGTGTGATTGTGACTTTGCTCTTGCTGACAGTGGGTGTAACCTCCATCCTGGCTGAGGATCAGAAACCTGCTGCAGCAACTCCCGCCCCTGCGACAGAGGCTGCTGCTCCGGCTGCGCCTACGGAAGATAAACCCACCGGTTCGTTATCCGTTTCCGGTTTGTCAAAATATGTATGGCGGGGATATGAAAACACCAAGAACAGCGTTGTAGTCCAACCTTCCCTGACAGTTGGCTATAAAGGGTTTAGCGCCAATATATGGGGAAACCTTGATACAAAGCCTTACTCGACAACAAGCGCCAGTTATTCCAGCACCTGGACGGAAACGGATCTTACTCTCTCTTATACCAAAACTTTTGGCATTTTAAACGCAGGTGTTGGTTACATTTATTATGGCTTGGGGGCTCCGAATGCCGGCGCCGTAAAACCTCTTGATTCAGAGGAAGTATTTATCACCTTGGGTCTTAATACGCTCCTTACGCCAACTTTCACGGCCTATAAGGAAATTGATCATTATCACCAGTATTATTTCCTGTTGGGGATTTCCCATACCTTTGAATTCAACAAGACCGTTTCTCTGCAATTGGGCGCATCCGTCAGCTATTTGCTGAGCGACGATGCCAGTACGTATCCGAAGTATAATGACAATTACCAACCGACAAGCGACAAGTTCAGTAATTTCCATGACGGCGTGCTCACGGCCAGCCTCCCTATAAATGTGGCAAAATATCTAACCGTGGCCCCGACAGTATCCTACTCCCTTCCCCTCTCTGACGATGCAAAAGATGAGATCAAGGCCCGAGGCAAATTGACTAATCCGGGCGATAACGACAGCAGTTACCTTTACGGCGGCCTCACTGTCACCTTAAGCTTCTGATACGCCCGTCGTCGCAGCCATGCATAACCCGTCTTCCTCCGGGGTTACGGTGGCTACGGCGGCTCTTCCTGATACCGCGACATCGTTTAATGACAACATAAAACTTTTTAAAGGGCGTCATCTTTTGACGACAAGTTCGGGAAAGTCGGTGAATATCCCGTCAACGCCCAGTGCCTGCAATCTATCAATCTCTTCCGGGTTATTAACCGTATACACAAATACCTTGAGTCCAGGCTCGTGGGCACGCGCAATAAATCGTGCGTTGGCGATATTGATCAGGGCATGTACGGAGTATGCATCATATCGCCTGGCAAATATTGCGTAGTGGCGTCGAGGACGATCTATGAGAATACCGATCCGAATATGGGGATTGAGTTTCCTAACCTTCTTTAATTCACTGCGGTTGAATGATGATACTATGAACTGTTCGTAATGCCATTGCCGCTCCCTGACATACTCTTCGATCAAGGAAACCGCCAGGCTTGCGGTCTTAGGCCCTTTCAACTCGACATTTACCCCGGCTCTGCGGTCTGCAGAGTCAAAGACCTCACGGAGGGTGGGGATATACTGACCTTTCCCTGCGTCGAGCGAGCGGAGGTATGCGAGCGATGCATCGCTGACGTAACCACTGCCGTTTGTCGTGCGATCGAGTAGTTCATCGTGTATGACGATCAACTCGCCCGCAACGGCATACACATCCACTTCAATCCAATCAGCGCCCAGAGCAATAGCTTTCTCCACTGCTGCGAGCGTGTTTTCCGGTTCATGCCCCGATGCACCTCGATGGGCAAAACAGATGAGTTCTTTCATGGTGAGAGGAAGAAGGAATAATTTTTCAGAAGAGATTAAAAAATTAATTTATGGTTTTGCTTTGGCTGCAGTTTTTCGTTTTGGCGATGCAAGGATAATCAAAGAGCGCAGAACGCTGTTGACAGCTTCGGAATCAGGGAAATATGCTCGCACATCAGGTTCAAGCATCACTGCTCCGTCTTCAAGACCAAAATGCTGTACAAGCGTGGTACCGTCAGTCTTATGAATTCTTACTGTATGACCTTTGCGGTATGCCTTACAATGTTTGCCTCGAACACCTTTTGAAAAATCGTATTCGCGCAACATATTATGGTCATCTATTTTATGACGTTTAGAAATTGCCCCTTTCATGCACTCTCCATTGTTGATCGTGGAACTACCCAACTTGATAGATCAACGGACGATACCGCGCCTCTGGTATTGGTTTACCCCGTTTACGAGCCACTTCAAGCCATGCTTCTTTTGCTTTTAATACTTCTTTTAAAGCCTCTTCCTGGGTGTTACCGAAAGCGGAACAGTGTTTCAAATCTGGTATATCAGCAATGTACCCTCTATCTTCTTCACTGTAAAATACATTGATGTGATAATCTTTCATTCTTCTTCCTCCATCTTCAGATTATATAGCTCAATAATCTGCAATAGCTGCTTAATCTGGTATGGCTTCGCTTTTCCCTTTACGTTCTGGAGATTGATTAATTCCGGTATATCTGAACGTGCGAAAATATGATGGCCTCCGGAGACACGGTCCAATTTAAATCCAAACGCTTCTGCACACGCCGTGACTTCTGAAAAGCGAACATTCTTAGAACCTGAGAGCAGCTTATGTAATAGTTTTTAATGCAATAGCTTCATGAACCGAATTGGCTTCAGAGAGCGTTAGGACTTCTCTTCCCTGATAAAGCAGGAGCGGAGAGATGCGATAGCTATAATCTCCAACTTTTTCTATCCAAGGTCCAACCAGTAAATCAAAGGTCTCACCTGCAAGAGAGATTTGTGGTGGAAGTTGAGCCAAGTCGGTGGCAATTTTTCTGGGAAAGTGTTCTACCATTAGGCTCAAGCGATAAGCCAGTAGCCTTGCCTCATCTGAAGGAATTTCATCGAGAAGCCTTACACGTGAGGCAGTCCGCTCTTTCTCCAGGTCCTCCCCTTTAAGCCAAGTCATATCTTCGACTGGCGGCCAATTCTTTTTCTGTAAATTCCGTATTCGTGCATGAACAAGTTGCGGGTGGCCTTGCGTTGTTAGGAGGATAATATTAGCCAATTTCGATAGACTGTCTCCATCTTCTAATCCCTGTAGAAAAGCAACGACTGCAATATCTTTTACATCAAGGTAAGGTACCTCCTGATCACATTCCGGGGATAGCCACAATTTAGCAAGTAAATTAGGGGGACAAGCAGTAGGCCCGGTCATCACAATAAAACCGCCGTTATTCACAACCGAAAAAAAGAGTGCCAGCAACTCTCTCTCAAACTTTGCCACGCCCCCAAGATCAAGATCATCAATAACAATTTGATTGCTTAGGCCGAGAGTCTTGATTTCCCATGATGCTCGACTCAGAAGGTCAGCAATTTGTATTGGTGTACGACCTCGAAAACCGGCCCACGCCCATTCGCCACCCAGATGGTCAGTAATCAAACGTGCTAAGGATGTTTTGCCAAGACCGGTACTGCCATGGAGGATAACAGCCCCATTATGGCTCAATATAGATGCAAATTGTCCTACGACATGGTTTCTCGGTGCAGCCCCCATTACTAGAGGCAAAGGGTTGCCTAAAATGCGTGGAGCCTGCATTAAAGACTTTAAGGCTGATGTTTTAGCTGAAGGATATAAAGAACTGGCAATATTGCGTAACGCAGCAGCCTCACCCTTCGGCATTGTCTCTAAAGTTGCGTCATCAAAAGCCTGACAAAAGCTCGCATAGGTCAAACGTTTTTCGCCAGTAGTACTTAGGAGATCGGCCACTTTTCTGAGCAGTGTGTCAAGAACTGTTCTCGAATTGTAAGAGTCAATGCCTTTACGATCACCGTGATTAATAAGCTGTTCTTCGATGCTTGCTATAAGCCCGTCTTTCGGCTTCCTGCCTGTATCCCATTGAATGCTCGAAACGAGATCTTTTCGCAGAGACTTATCATCACATTCTTGAAGGAATCCGCTTACTGATTCATTAATTGGTAACTGTAACAGAAAGTCTTTGATCGGTTTAACCGGAATCTGCTCATCTCTGGCAGCAAGTGTCCAGTAGTCTATCCCCTTACCTATCTCACCAAAAGTGATCCCCTTTTCTTGCCCTGGAACAGCAGTGGTTAAGAATCTAAAGCGAATAATTCTATCGGGGTTACGTTCCTTGTGGTTCCAATAATTATTGATTGCCTCAACCACATCATCTGAACGAAGAGTTATTGAACCGCTTCCCGCCGTATCCTTAACTTGAGTAACGAGTACCGATCCGACCTCATGAACATCAAAATCTTCTGCGGCCTCCAAATACAGAACATCTTTGTCCTTGAGATTCATCCAAGCAATAATACTTTGGTAAGCCTGATAAACATATCCACGTATTGACGGCATGGCATCGCGTTTTTCATCATGTTCCAAGATGTTGTCCATCCGTGATACCTACGTTAGCCCATAAGTTTTCTAAAGAAGTTCTCGTAACAGTCTCTACACACTGCGGCTAATAGTGGATGCTTGAATTCAGAAAGAAGTTACTGCATCATTTGCACTCTGCTTGCGATTACAAATTAAGCTTCAGAAATCAGCGCAGGAAGAGCAGGGAAAACGGCCTGATCATGCTTCCAGTTGTATGGAAGTACATCGACGCCCAGTTTCTTCAGTTTCCTCTGGAGCGTTTCATCGATAGCCTCGGGGACAGCGATAATCAGACGGGGTTGCTTCGGGAGTTCGGTGTTGGCGAGGAGCAGCCGTGCGGCTGCAGACTGGATATTGTGTATTGATGCATTGGCGGTTACTTCAAAGACGGCCGTTATCTCTTTCCTGGCGTTCACAATAAGGAGTTCCCGTTCCGGGTCATTCCCCGCTTTAAAACCGAGGCGGGAAATTACATCGTATAAATCCTTTACGATTAGACCGTGGTCGCACATCAATGCAGGATCGGCGTGCGGGTCCGCATAGCGCGCACCGATCAGCTCTTCCCGGAAATGAAGCTCGTCAAAAGACATTTCCATTTGAGAAGTCCGGGATGAAAAGATATTTTTCATCCTGTCAACTTTGCAGACAAATTGACTGACCTGCCTGACAAACCGGGACGAATTCAGGACGCCTATTAAAGCCACAGTGGTTTCCGCGGAACCGTCTTCCATGATTGCCCAGACGCCCCTGTAATGGTCATCGAACAGGGCCTTGCCGACGCCTTTTTTGCCGCCGCCGATTCTGCCCCGGTGCACCACGAATACGCGGCCGTTGCGGTCTATCGCCAGCGCCCCGCCCATGCGCCTGTCAACCCCTTTTACGGGGAGATTGATTTCGCATGTAATCGGGATATGAGATGTACCCGCCGGTTTTTCGGCCCCGAAGGCATGCCCATACCTGTTTCCCGACGTCTTCTCGTTCACCATCCAGATGCCGAGGCGCTGCGACCACAAGGCCTTTGCCTTGACCGTTGCTCCGGGATGTCCGAGATTCACAGGGATTTTTTCATCGATGAAAGGTTTGAAGCTTCGTATGAATTGTCGCCTGTATCTTTTGATGGCGGATTCGTCGTCAAGGACTTTGAGCATTGTCCCTTCTCCATTGACCAGGCTTCGGTGAAGTTTTTTGTTGATGAGATATTCAAGATATTTACAGGAAACATACTACTTAATCAAGCCGTTTTCTGAGACGTTTCATGACGTCGAAAAAGACTGGCTTCATGAGTCTTGAGATGATCTTTTCAGATCTACGCTCCAGGATGATAATTTGTCATTTCCTTTCGTGAGAATACCCCGGTTTTTATAATGGACGTCACTCACCTTTATATGGAACTCGGCTCCGGTGTATTCACCTTTTTCCGAGCGGCAGGTAGAGATGATCGTATCGGCAACGATGATAACCTGGCCCCGCAGGATGCCCAGGTCTGGGTTTACGGATTCCCAGGTCGTCTGATTCCTGCCTTCTTCGAAAGGAATAATTTCATAGCGACTGCAAATCTTGACAGGATTCTCTCCCATCTTGATTTCCGCCTGCCCTTCATTCAGCCACAGTCCTTCCAGGTGCGTGATGCTGACCGTTCCCTCGATCGTCAGCATGCGCTCCATGTCGTCAAAGTAATGGCCGCGGGCGATCCAGACTCCCTCCTGTAACAAGAAAGTATGTATCATTCAACCACCTCGTATGGGCAACTGGTTGCAGAACTGGACTCCCGCCGCAGCCTGCCCTCAAATGTTCTTATCGGGGGCGGGAGTGACAACGAATTATTCCCCGCGTCGTCCCTTTCGCACGCGCTTTGAAACAGGTCTGGGGCGGAGAAGTACGTACGTTGCGCCTGCGCCACCGTCATAGGACTGGGCGCTTGAAAAAGCGATCACCCACTTGCGCCAGTGCCCGCGTGTAAGCCACTCACGCACACTATTTTTCAGCAGCGGTTCTCCGGGCGAAGAAAGACCGCGCCCGTGGATGATCAGGACCGCCCTCCTGCCCGATTCTACTGCCTCGGTCAGGAACTCTTCGAATGTTCTCTTTGCCTCCGCTACGCCCTGCCCGTGAAGATCGACGTGGGCCTGTATGGAAAAATCGCCGCGATGAAGTCTCCCGGCGAACTCCGGATGCACGTCATAGCCCGTGCCATCGATGTACTCCGGCGTATCCGATATGACGAAGCCTTCTCCATATTTTACGAGATTCGTAAGCTGATCGACGATGGCCGTCTCCGTGGACTCCTTGACATCCTCCGGCGGCCTGCTCGTGATCTTATTCCCCGCGCGCTTATCCTGTTGCATCGGCTTCACATCCTGGACGGCTTCGAGAAAAACCTGCTCTTCAATTTCGGGATCGCGCGCAGGCTCCGGCTCAGATTTGGATACGCGAGCGGCTAATGGCTTCGCCTGCGTCTTGCGTCCGACGCAGTTCTTCAGTTCTCCGAAAGGGTTATATTTTAGAGAAGAATCAGAAGTTGCCATGATGATCGCCCCTTGATTAATCAAGCCGTGTCCTGAAACGTCTTACGGCGCCGGTAAACACGACCAGTCCGAGAACGGTCAGGGCTGCATACTGGGGCCACAGAATTTCCAGACCAATGCCTTTCAAGAAGATGCCCCTGATTATTACCAGAAAATACCTCAAAGGGTTCAGGTATGTCAACCATTGAACGACAGCCGGCATGTTGACAATGGGAAAGACAAAGCCGCTCAGCATGAAGAAGGGAAGAAGAAAGAAGAATGTCGTCATCATGGCCTGCTGCTGTGTTGAAGAAACGGTGGAGATAAACAGCCCCACGCCGAGAGTGGAAAGAAGAAAGAGCAATGTGGCAATAAAGAGCAGAATGACGCTCCCGGCAAGCGGTATCTCAAACCAGACAACGGCAATGATTGTAACCGCGACCATCTGCACGATTGAGATGATGATATAAGGGATCGTTTTCCCGATGATCAGTTCAATGGGCTTTAACGGCGTCACAATTAACTGCTCAATCGTGCCGGCTTCTTTCTCCCTGATGATGGCAATCGAGGTCGAGAGCAGGGCGATCAGCATAACCACGAAGGCGACGATGCCCGGAACAAAGAAATACTGACTGTCAAGGTTTGGGTTGTACCACGTTCTGATTCGCGCGTCGATTTTACCGTAGTCCATGTGCTGCGGATACAGTTCCTTGAGCAGGTCATGGTTCAGCTTGTCGATGACCAGCATGGAATAAGCTATCCGTATGGACGCCATGTTGCTCATCGTCCCGTCGGCAATGATCTGAATCTCCGCCGTTTCCCCTTTTCTGATTTTCTTGCTGAGATCGGGCCCCATCTTGATCGCCATATCGACCTTGGCATTCAACAGGGCCTGCTCCAGGTCACGGTCATCGCGTAAAATCTGGGTGATCCTGAAGATTTTATTGGCGCTGAAGGCGTCAGCCACCATGCGGCTTTCCCGCGTGTGCGACTGATCGAGTATGGCGATCTGGATCACCCTGATATCATAATTCACGACGTATCCGAATAAAAGCAGCATGACAATAGGCGAAACGACGAGAACACGCCTGCTTCTTCTGTCACGGAAAAGGAGAATAAACTCCTTGCGGACAAGTTCACGGATGCGAAGCCAGCTCATATTACAGCCCCTCCTTTTTGAGCAACACGTAGTTCAGGACTGCAAGAACGGCGGCCATGAAGAGCATGACGAGATAGCTCGGCCAGAGGTAGGCGATCCCGAGGTTCCGCAGATATAAGCCATTCAGAATATTGACATAATAGGTGGCGGGAACGACGTATGTCACAAGCTGCAGGACCTTCGGCATATTGACCACAGGGAAAACGAAATTGGAGAGAAGCAGTGACGGAAGATACGTCAGGAGAATGGCGCCCTGATTGGCAAGCAGTTGGGTTTTCGTGACGCAGGAAATGAAAAGACCGAGCGTCAACGCGACGGAGAGATAAATTGAAGAGGCCAGGATCATCAACCAGAAGCTGGACTTCATGACGACGCCGAAGAGAACCTGCCCCATGAGAATGGAGATAAGGACATCGGTCAGTCCTACAAAGAAATACGGGATCGCCTTGCCGATCAGCAGGTCACCGGCAGAGAGCGGCAAAGACTTGATCGTCTCCATCGTTCCGTTCTCATACTCCCGGGCGATGACGAGGGAGGTCAGCATGGCCCCCACGATCATGATGATGACGGCAATGATCCCGGGAAGAATGAAATTACGGCTCTCCAGGTCTTCGTTAAACCATATGCGCACGCGGCCATTGATGGGCGGCTTTATCTGCTCCATGCCCTGGCGGTTGAGGAATGAAATGAGCAGTTTCTGGTTGTACTGTGAGATGAAGGCATTCACATATCCTCTCGTGATATTGGCAAAGTTGGGGTCGCTTCCATCGAGAAGGATCTGCAATGGGGCTGCACAATCCGAGTGGATATCCCTTGTCCAGTTAGGAGGTATTATGATCGCAAGTATGGCCTTTCCGCGGTCTAAATAGTTGGTGGCAGCATTTATATTGGGCAGGTGAGCACCAACATGAAAATAAGGGGATCCATCGAGGCGCAGAATAAACTCCCGGCTCACATCCGTATTGTCATGATCCACCACGACCGTTTCCACGTTATCGACATCAAGACTCAAGGCATAGCCGAAGAGCAGAATGAGGAGCAGCGGCAGAGCGAATGCCAGATACAGGCTCCGAAAATCGCGTATCAGATGATAGAACTCCTTGCGCGTGACAGCTTGAATATTTCTCAGTCTCAATTGTGAGATACCTCGTTAGAAGTTGTTTTCCCGGACATGAGGGTGATAAAGGCTTCATTCAGGTCGGCGTCAGGACGGCCCGGACATGCTGCGGTAATTATTTCCGCGGGAGTGCCGACGGCAACAATCCTGCCGTCGTTGATCATCACGATACGCCCGCAATGCCGGGCTTCATCCATATAGTGGGTAGTAACAAATACCGTGATTCCCTCTGAAGCCAGCTGACGGATGAAATCCCAGAAGTGCTGGCGTGTGATGGGATCCACGCCTGACGTGGGTTCATCGAGGAAAATAATTTCCGGGCGGTGGAGGAGGGCGCAGCCTAAGGCGAGACGCTGACGCCAGCCCTGCGGCAGTTCCCGGGTGTATCGATTGCGCACCTCCGCAAGCTGCGTCATATCCAGAATCCAGTCGATGCGCTCTTTCCACTGATCCTCGGGCACAGCGTATATGCCGAGATAGAATCTGATATTTTCGTAGGGAGTCAAATCTTCATACAGGGAAAACTTCTGGGACATGTACCCGATGGATTTTTTGATTTCCTCGGGCTCTCTTGCGATGTCGTGCCCGGCCACATGGCCGCTCCCGGAGGTAGGGGTCAGAATGCCGCAGAGCATGCGGATGGTCGTTGATTTCCCGGAACCGTTGGGCCCAAGGAAACCGAAGATTTCTCCCCTTCTTACGGAGAAGGTGATCTTATCCACCGCGACGAAGGCGCCGAAGCGCTTTTCGAGAGCCGTTACTGCGACGGCTTCACCGTTTGAAGGAATCATGAACTATCTCCTCATCCACTTCCTGGATGCGCTTGATCATGGCCTCTTCGAGGCTTGCGAAACGGCCGCGTATCTCCTGCGGCGCCGCAATATCAAGAATACGGGAACGATGCATCAAGGCCAGACGGTCACATTTTTCCCCCTCGTCGAGATACGCGGTGGAAACCATGATGGTCATGCCGTCCGCGCGCATCTGGGCGAGTATCTCCCAGAACTCCTGCCGTGAGACAGGGTCCACGCCGTTCGTCGGTTCATCGAGGATCAGCACCTTCGGTTCATGGACGAGAACGCAGGCCAGTCCGAGTTTCTGTTTCATTCCGCCGGAGAGGTTGCCTGCCGAACGATTGACAAAGGGAAGCAGATTGGAAAATCCCAGATACCTCTCCCTTCTCCGCGCGCGTTCCTGCCTTGGGACATTAAAAACGTCCATGAAGAATTGCATGTTTTCGTCGACTGTCAGGTCCTGGTAGAGCCCGAAACGCTGCGGCATATAGCCGATCAGAGGCTTCACCCGCTGTTTGTCCCTGACTACGTCGAGAGTGCCGATCAGAATTTTCCCCGATGCCGGCCGTATCATGGTCGCGACCATCCGCAGCAGTGTTGACTTTCCCGCCCCGTCGGAACCTACGAGACCGAAGATGGTTCCTTGCTCTACGGACAGGGAAAGATCATGCACTGCTTCCACGTCGCCGAAGCGCATGGAAACGTTCTCTAAGGAAATGAAAGATGTGCCGTTTGAAGACAATGCTCACGCTGCCTCAGGAGTTTTTTTACCGCAGCCAGGCGTCCGCCGGCATGCCGGACTTCAGTTCGAAAGAAGGATTGGGAATGGACACCTTCACGAGGTACACCAGTTTCACTCTCTCTTTCTTGGTCTGGATTATCTTAGGGGTGAATTCGCCCTCGGGTGAGATGAACGTCACCTTCCCTTTGTAAACCTTATTGGGGAAGGTATCTATTTTCACGTCCACGTCCTGCCCGGGCTTCACCTTTCCGATCTCCGTCTCATCCACAAATATTTTCAGGTCCACGGTCTCGAGATCGGCCATGGTAAGCACCTCGCGGCCGGGGCTCACCACTTCTCCGGGTTCAACGTTGCGGCTCGTGATGATCCCATTGTACGGGGCGAGCAGCCGGGTATATTGCAATTGAATATCGGACTGTTCGAGAGCCGCTCTGGCCTGTTTGATCTGGGAGGTTGCTGCCTCTATTTCCTGCTCCGTTACTTCAACCTTTTTCAGGTTGCTCTTCGCCTGTCTCAAGGCGGCTTCCGCGTCGTCAAGTCTGGACTTGGCCGTATCATAGCCGAGCTTTACGGAGTCCCTTTCCTTTTCCGTGACTACGCCGCGCTTGAACAATTGCTCATACCGCTGATAATTCTTCTGCGCGTCATCCATGACGTCACGGGCGCTTGTGACATTTGTCCCCGCCCTCACCACGTCGGCGGGAAGGGTGCTCTTGTATATGTTAAGAGTTGTGGTGAGTTGATCACGTGTTTGGATCGACCGGGTGTGATTTGCCTGCCCCTGCTCTTTCTTTGACTGAAACTCCGTGGGATCGAGCTCGGCAAGGAGCTGATCCTTTTTGACGGCGTAGCCTTCCCGTACAGCAACGTTGATAACGCGGCCGCTTGCCTGGAAGGCGAGATTGGAATTCGTCGCCTCGATCGTTCCTGAATAATAGAGTTCACCCCGCTGTGACTGCCACTGTCCGAAATAGACCAGGGCACCGACACCTACAAGGAGAACGACAAATACTATGACGATTATCCTCTTCTTCATGGTAAAACCTCCCGCACGCCCATCGCTCTCTCTAACCTGGCTATGCTTATGTTGTAGTCGCTTAAGGCATTGAAGTAATCCGTCTTCGCTTTTGTAAGCAGTGTCTGCGCATCAATGACGTCCGTCGACGTTCCCACATGCTCTCTGTATCTTTCCGTGCTGACGCGGAAGTTCTCATCCGCCTGCTCAATCGACTTCTTTGTAACTGCTACCTGCTTTTCGGCCTCATGGAGCGCCAAGAGGGCGTTCTTGACATCGAGAGAGATTTGATCTTTTATATTGTCCAAGGCGTAGGATGTCTGATTCTGCCGCGAGCGGCTGGCATCGACACGGTTTTTTGTTCTGCCCCATTCCCAGAAATTCCAGGTCGCTATCCCCATGACATACGTGTTGTCCTGATTCTTGTAAGGGCTGCCGTTAACATCGGCGTTGTCGCCGTAACGTTCAAAATGGCCGACCACATTTATAGAAGGCAAATATTCACTTTTGGCTAATTTGACCAGTTTCTGGGACTGTTCGACTTTACGGGTATAGGATTTGACTTCCGGCCTTTTTTCCATGGCAATCTTCTGGCATTCATCGAATGTCTTGGTATAGGGCCTGAGAGCGAGGATGTCCTCCACTTCCGTCGGCGTATCGATTTCCCTCCGGAGGACGGTATTGAATTTCGCTTTCGCCATCTCCACGGCGTTTTCCGCTTTGACAAGATTCTGCCTGCTATTCGCGAGCTCCACCTCTGCGCGGAGCAAGTCGTTCTTGGGAATCACGCCGACATCAAAAAAATCCTGCGCCATGCTGCGGTGCGCGTCGAGCTGCTCCAACGACTGTCTTGCCACGTCAAGGCCTCTCTCCGCCTTCAGAACATTGAAATAGGCTACTCTAACCTCCTGGACTATATCCTGAACCACTGTCGTTTCATCCAAAGACGCGATTTCGTGGCCGAGACGGCCCGCCTCATAGTTTGCGAGTATTCCTCCGCCCGCAAATATGGGTTGTTTCACTTCCACAGCCCAGGAGTAGTTATCCTTTGTCCCTGTGACCAGTGTAACGGGACCCAGGCCCGGAAGGGTGGCAGTCAGCGTCGGGTCGACATTCAGCCGCGAGTAACTGTAATAGGTGCTGAACTTTGGCAGAAATCCCGTGAAGGCCTCCTTCTTCTGGGCTTCCGCCCCTTTTACGCCTTCCTGGGCCGACTGGATAAGGACGCTCTGCCTTAAGGCCAGATCGATACTCTGCTGCAGAGTCAGCTTTTCCGCAGATAGAGCTGTCTCATGAGTAGTACAGAAAAGCAATATCGACACAGAAAAAATCACATGCATATTCTTCGTCCGCATATTCCCCTTCCCTTCATTTCGTAACGGCTCTTAAAATGAGCTCTTCGATTTCAGCGGCAATATTTCCGGATATCCTGTCGTCCAATCTCCTTACGCTGGCAGGCAGCCAGCTATACCTGGCCCTGATGGGCGCGCTGGTCTTATAGGTTATCATGGCTCCGACGACCATTAAGTATATAACGAAGGGCACGGTTTCGATGAAGATTCCCTTTTCCACACCTTCTTTCAGGACCCCGCTGAGCATACTTACGATACGGAAAATATCCCGTGCCACCACTTCCGGCAGATGTTTTCCTCCGGCGGCGACTTCACGCATCATGACCGGAGCGACCTGAGGATTATCATCTATATTGCGGGCAAAGGTGCGTATGCAGACGCGGAGCTTTTCTTCAGGGTTCCGTATGTCTTTAATCTTGCCGGCGATCATCTCCGCCGTGTTGCCGATAACGTTGCTGATGACTTCCGCGTAGAGTTTTTCCTTGTCACCGATGTGATAATAAATCATGGCTTTGTTGACGCCCGCGCGCTTCGCAATCTCGTCTACCCGCGCGCCGGAAAAGCCGGACTCCGAAAAGACGCTTGCTGCGGCCCTGAGGATGCGCTTGACAGTTACGCTTTTTTTGCCGGCTGATGATGGAAGGTCCATTCTTGCACCTCCGTAAAGAGTCGATAGTGATCCTCCCCCAGCAGG
>PLMX01000228.1:24369-24993 GCA_003142635.1 Syntrophaceae bacterium
GTGTTTTATGTGGCTCAATAAACTAACCAGTTAGTTATACCGATTGGTAAATAACACGCGCTAAAGAACACTGTCAAGATTTTTTTGGTTAAGGAATTTATGATAGAGAAGCTACGGGACACGTACCAGTGGGGAGCCCCATGCAACCGATACAGACGACCTTTGTTACTTCCTTCCTGCTCTACACACCAGTGCATTCACAAAACATTCAGCATAACAAGCGGTAATGACGACCTTGTCGTTCATTATTTCTTGACACAGAATGTCCGTCTCCCTATAGTTGTCACATAAAGGGAACCCATTTCATCTCTTAAGAAACATTTTCATTCAAGGAGCCGACCATGAAAAGGAAAACCACCCGTCTCTTACTCTGCTTTATGCTGCTTGTATTATGCTTGCCGAAGGGAATTCGACACAAGTTCTTAGTACTAATGAAGTAAAGTGGGCTCGGATCTCATGGCATATTCAGCATCAACATCCCGAAGATGTCTTTCCAATTTAAGGAGAAGTAACCCATGAAGCATATAGTGTTTGTTTTGGCAATGGTCGGGCTTCTTGTCGCATGTGCTATGAAAGCGCCGGCGCCGGTGGCTTTCCAGATCCCAACGAGAAATATAGATTACC
>PLMX01000007.1 GCA_003142635.1 Syntrophaceae bacterium
CCATCGGGTAGTCCAAGACCAAATAGCCGGAGCAATCCGGAAGGATGACCAGTTGTTGTGGACGATCGCTGTGATATTGTTAATTCTGGGCATTGTCCCGAAGTTACGTGAAAATATGTAAAACGACATAGTTGAAAGAAACTAAGGAGTATCCAATGAGACAACCACGCATCAAAATACAAAAGGAGGAATAAATGAGACACATATCCAAGATCAGAATTATGTTGTTCGCTGTGGCCGTCATGGCCACCACAATCGCCGCGGGATGCGCAAGCGCCCCCGCCCCACTGCGCACAGAGGCGTCTACGTCGGGGATCCGCGCCGCCCAGGAGGCCGGGGCGGCTAATGTACCGCAAGCCTCGCTTCATTTGCAACTAGCCAAAGAGGAACTGGAACTTGCCAAGGGGCTGGCCGCGAAAGGCGAGAAGAAGAAGGCCGCGTCGATGCTGTTGCGGGCCGAAGCCGACGCCGAGCTGGCTGTAGTGCTGTCCCACGAGGATGCCGAGAAGGCGGAGGCCATGGCAGCAGTGAAGCGTGTGCGCCAACTCCGGCAAGACAACCCATAACCCAACCATGATCCCCAAGGAGGATTTAATGAAAACGATACAATTATTGATGCTAGTCACGTCCGTCGCGCTCTTCGCTGGCTGCGCAACTGTGGCGCCAAAGGAACTCATCAACGCTCGTTCGGCCTACCGGCATGCGAGCGAGGGTCCGGCGGAGCAACTCGTGCCGGCGGAATTACACAAGGCGCATGAGGCGCTCGTCCTGGCGGAACAGTCATTCCTGAAGGAACCGAAATCGTACAAAACTAAAGATCTCGCTTACGTCGCCCAGCGCAAGGCTGAATTGGCGGGAGCGCTTGGCGCCATGGCCGCCGACAAGGCAAGCAAGGATAAAGCGAACGCCGATTTTCAGATGAAACAAACCGAGATCGTGAAGCAGGGGAAGCAGGACTTGAGCGACTCCGAGCAGCGGACGGCCGCCGCACGGGCTGAACTCGACAAGCGCGCCGCGGTCAAGGCAAGTAAGGAAAAATCGGATGCCGAGCTCGCAGCAAGTAAGGAGAAATCGGATGCCGAGCTCGCAGCAAGCAAAGAAAAATCGGATGCCGAGCTCGCAGAGGTCAGGGCAAGCAAGGAAAAATCGGACGCCGAGCTCCAGAAGCAACAAGCCGAGACTGTGAAGCAGGGGAAGCAGGACTTGAGCGACTCCGAGAAGCGGACGGCCGATGCGCTGGCCGCACTCGCCCAGCTCGCCGCAGTCAAGGAAGAGAAACGCGGACTGGTTATCACGCTCTCCGGGGGCGTCCTCTTTCAATCCGCCAAGTCGAACTTGTTATCCTCCGCGCAGGTAAAGCTTGACCAGGTGGCCAAAGCGTTGCTAGCGGTCCCCGCACGCAACCTCATCGTGGAGGGACATACGGATTCCAGGGGTTCCGAGTCATACAACCAGGGTCTCTCGCAACGTCGGGCCGACACGGTCCGCGATTACCTTGTGCAGAGAGGCTATCCAGCAGACCGCATTCAGGCACGCGGAATGGGCAAAGGCAGCCCGATCGCTGACAACGCTTCACCCGAGGGGCGCGCCAATAACCGCCGTGTCGAGATCGTTATCGAACGTTAATTAAGGCAAACAGGAGAGTTATTTTTGAAATCATCCTGAAATAGGAGCATCGGGTTAAGGGTCCGGAGCGGTGTTTTTCATTGTTCCGGACTCTTACGTTGGAAACAAAATAGCGCGGAAAAGGCTAGGGTATGTCAAAACCGCTCGACAGCAATATGCCAGAAGAAGGCAGGTAGAAAAACAAATCAGCCTTGATACGGTTGATCTCCAATGTTAAGAATCATCTCCTAATCCACCTCCCTGCAAAGTATCCCTCAATATGTTGAGGTTCCACTAAATATTGAGGCCAAACGAATAGTTTCATGCCTCTCCACCGTTCTCTCTACTAATCTAAGCATCTGTTATTTAATGATTATTTTAATATTATGGTTTTCTTTCGGTTATTGGCAGGCCATTTGCTATTACTATTTCATGATCTTGGTCATCTCACCCCAAAGAGAGTTCTTATCATTTTTTTTGGGGCAGAGGGGTTTAACTTAACGAAGGACCATGAAAATTTTTTAAGGAAGTAAAAAAGAATGGGGATAAATAGCAGAAGGTTAGTAATAAACAATATCGTGAACTTAATAATTCTCGAAAGGAGGATATATGAAAAGATTTAAGGCTCAGCATGTTTATCTTATATTTATTATATTAATCCTGAGTGTTTGTTTAATTATAGGATGCGGCAGTGATGAGGCAGCGCTGCTAATACACGATCCGGTCATCCCCGGCGCATGTACTGAAGCGGGACCCAAGGTGATTTCGTCAAATCCCACTAATAATACCGAGAATGTGGCGAAGGGCACAGTGATCACAGTTTCCTTCGATCAGGCGATGAATCCGGCAACGATCGTAGTGACAGATTCCGGAAACCCAGAGGTGCTCACGTTTACGCTCAGGGATAATAACGACATAGCCAGCACAAAAGGTACCGTCGCTATGGATGTCACAAACACAATAGCGACCTTTACGCCAGCAGCAGCTCTCCATGGGGATAGCTGGTATACGGTGATTATTACCACGTATGCCAAGAACGCGGGCGGCACCTCACTTGGCTGTAGCTATAAATGGAGCTTTAAGACGGTGGCTCCGTAAGGCATGATGTTGTAGTGTAAAAGCAAGATAGAATAAGGGGACAGGTTGCTTTGCAAAATTCAGTCTGTTCCCTTTTCGTTACCTGCCAATTACGTTTGCCTGCTGGGACCTGCATTGTCCTGTACGGGAAAGAGAAGGCATCATGAGAAGATTCCATCCTGCAAAACATCCCTCAATATGTTGAGGTTCCACTAAATATTGAGGTCAAACGAATAGTTTCATACCTCTCCACTGTTCTCTCTATTAATCTAAGCACCTGTTACTAAATGATTATTTTAATATTATGGTTTTCTTTCGGTTATTGGCAGACTATTTGCTATTACTATTTCTATAATCTTGGTCATCTCAACCCCACCCAAGCGAGTTCTTATCATTTTTTTGGGGCAGAGGGGTTTAACTTAACGAAGGACCATGAAAATTTTTTAAGGAAGTAAAAAAGAATGGGGATAAGTAGCAGAAGGTTAGCAATATCGTAATTCTCTAAAGGAGGCTATATGAAAATATTTAAGGTTCAGCAAGTTTATCTTGCAACTATTATGTTAATCCTGAGTGCTTTTTTAATTATAGGATGCAGTGGAGGTGAAACCGGACATTGGTTACCACCCAATCCAGACACCACCGCGCCCACGGTGACTGCCGTAGTACCTCTACGTAATGCCATCGGTGTACCGAGAAACATAAAAAAAATAACTGCCGCTTTCAGCGAGGCGATGAATCCCGCCACGCTCACCACAGCGAGCTTTACGCTGGCATGCCCTGCCTCAACGCCCGTAACAGGCGGCGGAGCGGTTAGCTACGTAGCAGCAGGCTTTATGGCAACGCTTCCACTACCGTCAGCAACCAATCTTCCGGCAAATACCTTATGTACCGCCACGGTTACCACCGGAGCCACGGACCTGGCCGGCAATCCCCTGGCGGCAAATTACACATGGACATTTACGACCGGTTTGCTTGCAGACAACACCGCGCCCACCGTGATCCTCACAGTCCCTGCTGATGCTACCGCAGGTGTAGCGAGAAACACGAAAATCACCGCCACCTTCAATGAGGATATGGACCCCTCAACGATTAACGGAACAACCTTTACGGTGGTGAACACAACACTTGGCGGAACTGTCATAGCAGGCGATGTGACTTACGCTGTCGCCGCCAGAACTGCGACCTTTACACCAACAACACCAGCAACTCTCCCAGCCAGCACCCTATTTACCGCCACGATTACCACCGGAGCCACGGACCTGGCTGGTAATGCACTGGTTGTGCCGGCAGTGGGTGGACTACCGAAACCGAATCCATGGACATTTACTACAGGTACGGGCACGGACACTACGCCGCCCACAGTGATTCTTGTTAGCCCTCTTGATCTGGCCATAGGTGTGTGCAGCAACAAGACAGTCTCGGCAACCTTTAGTGAGCCGATGGACCCCGCAACGATTACCACGGCCACCTTTACGCTGCAAGCAAGCGGTCCCCCGTTGGGTCCAATATTATTAGGGGCAATCGCCTATGATCCGCTGACGAATATCGCGACCTTTAACCCGGATGCGGATCTCACGTTGAATACCAACTATACTGCCACGATCAAAGGCGGTGCCACCGGGGTCAAGGATGTCACAGGCAATGCACTGGCAGTTGACAAAGTATGGACCTTTAAGACAGCGACAACTACCTGTCTCGCGCCAGTACCCCCTGGTGGAATCCTCTCCCCGTTCGGGATCGCGTCATACGGCGGGATATCCAACAGCGGTGCTACCAAGATTAACGGGAACGCGGTGCTGGATCCAAATCATTTTTGCAATGCAGTTGCAGTTGGTTCGGGAAATAATTTTGGTCTTTGCGGAGGAGATCCTCCAACAAACAATTCTGGGGACCTGGTAATTACCAACACCTATCCGGACACAACCACTGCAGACGCTGTCATGGTCGCCTTACTGGCTAAGTGGAACAGCATCACGATGGCTGGTAGTCCAGGGGGTATACTTCTGGGATGCGGTACTATAGGGAGCGCTGGCGGTGCAGGTTTGGGCATAGGTTGTGCCGGCAACCACACTCTTCCTCCCGGAATCTATATATCCCACACGAGCTCAACAATTGATATAACGGGGGATCTCATCCTCGACGGCCAGGGCGACGCCAATGCTGTTTTCGTCTTCCAGGCACCCTCTGCTGCGCTAACCGCGACACCAGGCTCTCCTGGAGTACACACCCGGATCCTTCTAATTAACGGCGCCAAGGCTTCCAACGTTTGGTGGGAGGTGGGCAGTTCAGCGACGATTGGAGGTTACACTGAATTCCAGGGAAACGTACTGGCTTCTGCATCAATTTCGATGGGGACGTCCGCTACGTCTTGCGGTCGGTTGTTGGCAGGGGCTGAAGGGAGTGGCGCGTTTACATTTCTCGGCAATACAGTTTCCGTGCCGGGTCATCCTAATGCACCTGCTGGTTGCCAGTAAGGTATGAGGTATTCGGTATGAATACAGGCAAAAAGGGAAGACAGGCTATTTTTCATAACTCAGCCTGTCTCCTTTTTGCCTCTCTACAACGCTTCGTTCTTTGGGCACAGAGATATCCCGGACAACTTTTTTCCAAGAGCCGGAAAGGCAACAGCAAAACGCAACAATATAAAGGAGGACGTACAATGAAATCAATGTATCGTGCAGCGCTGATGGTAGCTGCCCTTGTTTTTCTCCTACCCTTGTCTGCCCGCTCCGAGATAAAGGCAGGAAGCTTTGAAGTGAATCCGTTCGTAGGTTACAATTTCTTCGAAAGCAGTCAGAATCTGAAAAACGCGCCCATATATGGCGGACGGCTTGGCTACAATTTCACGAGATATTTGGGTGTGGAAGTCGCCGGGGAATTTATAAGAACTAACGTTAATGACACAGCAAAAACGGATATGACGGAAGGACAGTTCGGATATCCCATGGATAGAGTGGACCTTGCTTTGTATCATATCGATGCCGTCTTTCACATTATACCCGAAGGTAGATTCAACCCCTTTATCGTTGTCGGTTTCGGAGGAGCCCACTATGATCCAAAGATATCGACTGGGGATATGCCTGCTTTTAATGTTGGTGTAGGAGCGAAATACTGGTTGACGGAAAATATCGCACTCAGATTCGATCTCAAAGATTATATGGTTACCGAGATTATGCAAGAGACCTACCATAATATTGGAGCTACTATAGGAATAGTTTTTGCGTTCGGTGGCCAGGCAAAATCCAAACCGGCCCCTGTTGCGAAGTATGAACCTGAGCCCGTGGCTAAAGAGAAGGTCGTCATCCTGGCGGCTGAACCAGAGGTCGAGCAGAAGGTTATGGTAGCCGCAGCTGAGCCGAAGATCATTATTCTTGCTTTTGAGGACGTACATTTTGATTTCGATAAGTCGACCCTTAAGCCGGAAGCGCAGGTGATCCTGAAAAGGAATATCCAGCTTCTGAAAGATAACCCTAAAGCTCAAATCCGTATAGCAGGCTATACCTCTGCTGCCGGCACCGAAGATTACAACCAGAAGCTGAGCGAAAGAAGAGCAAATGCCGTGAAAGCATACCTTATCAGCGAGGGGATCATTGCACCGGACAGGCTTTCCACAATCGGCTATGGCGAGACCCGCCCGGCAATGTATGAAGCAGCGCCGAAAGAGCTTTATTCAACAGCAGCAAAGGCAAACATGAGAGTTCTTTTTGAAATTATTGTGCAATAGGAACATGAGGGCAGGGGGTCCGGAGCGGTGTTTTACATTAATCCGGCCCCTTGCGTTGGAAACAAAATAAATGACAAGTTATTGTGTGTTAAACCTACGGACGCTATCTTGCTTTTAAAGACATAAGGAGGCAGCTTATGATCAAGACGATAAAAAATAAATATAAGAAGTTTGTTGTTAATCTGCGAATATACAACCTCAATGTTGCAATCATGGCAGCCGTGCTCTTAATTTTTGTATTTCTCGGCTCAACGTCTTATCTCTATATGCAATCACCATCGACAATTGCTTACAGACAAGGATTGGAAGAATATTTCAAGCAAGAGAATGTCAAACGGGAATGGAAACAGTTGTATAAATATCATGGTTATCCGCAAGTGGTTGTTTACGAAGAAGGGAAGACGCCTTATTTTTACGATAAACAAGGCAGCAAATGTGCATTTATTTATCCGTCAAAAGAAGCCGGACTAATTATTCATCAGGCGGAAGATAGCGAGTATTATACGGCATTGACGTTGAATGATAAGATATCGTTTTCTCATGGAGGATTATGACCACAAGATATGGGGTGCGTTGCCGATTATTGGGCGAGTGATGTATCGCGTTATACCAATTCTAAATCAAAGCGCCATCTTTGTTGGCATCGCCTGCCCCGCGCATGTAGGGGTCGACGGCTTCCTCAACGTATGTACAATCTTACCGCCTCGATATCATCTTTGATTTAGAAATGGTATTAGTTGTCTTTTTGATCACGGGTATAATACCCTCCGCTGCGCGGGATTGTTCCCCGCTTGACTTCGCATGCGGGATAATTCGACCAGCAAACTTCAGCACACTTTGTTTCTGAAGTTTGGGGCTTATTACTGTATCGCCCCACTTAGCTTCGCACNNAATATCTGAGTTTCATTAAAATTGGAGTTTCACGAATAAATTGGTTCACCTTTTGGTCTGTTCATCTGCCCAAAAGTTATTTTTTACGGAATTCAAACAGGTCTCATACAATCATATTCCTTTTCTGGTCATTGTCTTTAATGTCTGGAAAGAAAGAAGAATTCATGAAACACGTAAGAAAAACATTCAAGACGATTTTTGCGGTGCTCCTTGTGGGTGTAGTGGTTTTTGTTAGTAGCGGGGCATTTGCCCAAGGAGGCGGCATCTCGGGTTCCGTAAAGGATCTCTCTAACAACCAGGGTATTGACGGGGTTATCATCACGGTAAAAGATGTAAGTACCGGTGCTTTGGCAGCAACTGGTAACACTGATGCATTGGGTAACTATTTTGTGAGTATTCCATCCCTGGGGAATTACATCCTCCAGGCGTCAAAACCTGGATATGACAATATGATGGCGCCGGATGTGATTGAGCTTTCCGAAGTGACCCCGAACCGGACCGTAAATATCTCTATGGACGGGAAAGCGTGGTTGAAGGAAATGAAGGAAAAACCCGGAGAGACGTCACCTGATCTGTTTTGGGAGAAGGGTAAAGGCAAGAGCTACCTCATTCCGGCCCTGGAAATCCCCGCCTTCCTCATTCTCCTCAATGTGTATGACCGGCTTGCTTACCCCAACTCTGTAGAGCCGTCAGGGGAAAAAACTTACAACTCGAACCTGTCAACCTTCTGGGACCACCTCGTCCACGAGCCCTGGGGGATCGACACGGACAGCTTCGCCATGAACCAGTTCGGACATCCGTATCAGGGATCCATGTACCAGGGGTTCGCGCGATCGGCGGGCCTCAACTACTGGGAATCGCTCCTTTATACCAACTTGGGCAGCTTTCTCTGGGAAATGGGCGGGGAGACCACGAACCCATCCATCAATGACCAGATTGCCAGCGGTATTGGCGGGAGTTTCTTCGGGGAGGCGCTCTTCCGGATGGCCAGCCTGGTGCTCGAGGGCGATGGCAGCAAACCAGGGTTCTGGCGCGAGCTGGGTGCAACGATTCTCTCACCACCCACGGGNNTTTGGAGACCGGTTCAAGCCCGTATTTCCCAGCCATGATCCGGCCACCTTCTGGTGCCTGCAGCTCGGCGTAAGTCAGAATACGGACATGAGCGACCAAGGCGGTTCGGAAACCATCAAACAAAACGAGGTGTCTGCGGACTTCTCCATGGCCTATGGGCTACCCGGGAAGCCCGGCTATAGTTATACGCGTCCTTTCGACTACTTCCATTTTGAATTCACCAGCGTCAGCACCTCAGATAACCCTTTNNTGGGGCCTCTATGGCGGCTATGACTACATATCGCCGCACATCTTCCGGGTCTCCAGCACGTCCGTTTCTCTCGGCACTACCTTTCAATGGTGGCTCTCGCGAGCGATAGCGCTCCAGGGCTCGGCCCTCGCCGGTGTCGGCTATGCCGCGGCCGGTAATGTCACCCAAGTGGGTGACCGCGACTACCATTATGGCGTCGCCCCACAGGGGCTCCTCGCGCTCCGCCTCATCTTTGGCGACAGGGCCATGCTCGACTTAACAGGACGCGCGTATTATTTAAGTGGCGTGGGTGGCAATGATCCGGGGGGAACGGAGAACATCGACCGCCTGAACATGGGATTCACCTTTCGCGTTTACGGCCGGCACGCCCTCGGGATCCAATACATCACGTCCATTCGTGATGCGCAATATCCTGACCGGGCCGACTCTCACCAGACGACGGGAACCGTCAGCCTCGTTTACACTTTACTTGGCGGTGACGGGTTCGGCGCTGTCGAGTGGCGCGGAACTGACAAACACTGAGCGGGAAAAGGAAAAGTCATGAGAAATAGAATATTTTCACACCTTGCTCTGTTTTTAGTTACCGCTTTATTATCAGGATGCGCTGTAGTCCCATTTTTACCATTTCTTCCAGTTTTGGGAACCGCCTACGATGGTTATGTTGTCTGGAAAAGTGGCAAAGCGACAAAATATTATGCCTTTGATCTCGACACGACCTACCGGGCAGTGATGCGAGCTTCCGACCAGCTGAAAATTAAATCAACGTTAATAAAATCGGCGCCGAAGGAAGGATATTCCCTGGAGATAAAGGAAAATGTTCCTATGCACATCGATATCTTACCACTCGAGAAGAATGTCAGTGTCACCACAGTCGTTATCAGTATCTCTATATTCGGAGATAAGCAATACGTCGAACTATTTTACAAACTTGTCGATGACAATCTCACCAAGAAGGCAGACGTCGGCAAAGAGAAAACCCAATGAAGGTTGTCATAAACGCGGGAAATACCATGATTTCAATTTTGAAATCCAGCGAGACGCCTTAATCTCTCCAAGAAACAGTTGCCCCCTATAAGAAAATCAGACCGTCCTGCAATTGAACGCCGGTTCTATGTGTCAAGAAGAATATGAACGGTACGCGTTGGGAAAGGACGGGGCCGCGATGTGTTCACATATTCCGAATAAGAGCGAGCAGATGGTGCGGCATTAAAGATTCTGTAACACTATAAGAGCCTTCAGTACAACTGGTAATCCTCACCTCAATTCCAAATCTAAAACCCTTGCTTAGTAGATGTAAACCGTTATTTAGTCCCCGTAAAGACTAGAATACTGTGGCGCTTCCCACATTTATCTTGGAATTTTGCATACGAGTGTCAAGTATAGAAGATGCTGGATTCCCGCCGGAGTAAAACCCGGCGCATGCAGGGCGGAAATATTTATATTTTCTCCGTTAAATACTTCTCGTTTACTTTTCTATTTCTTAGCTCGGCAAGTTTACCTTTGTTCCAACTGGAAATTTTGCTGAAGTATTTGGTGAGGCGCGCGATGCCTTCGACATCTGTTGATCCACAGTAAATACAGTTTTCATTCAGGCCTGGTGCGGTCTTACCACAGGAGACACAGGAGGTAAATTCCGGCGTAAAGCTAATCTGACGGTTGGCGGAATTGTAAAAGACATCATGAATAAACTTACTTAATGCTTCTTTGCCAGGATTTACGCCGCCCAGTTGTAGATGGGTAATAACTTCTCCTTCCAGATATTTATGAAAGAGACCTTCTCGAATTACTCTTTGCAGCGGTTCAATATCCGCAGAAACATTCAAATGCGTTGAATTTGTATAGTATATCGCTCCTTCGGCGATATCGCCTTTGACATAGCGGCCGGCTGCAGGCGAATAATATTTTAAATCGAGCCGGGCAAAACGATAGGCTGTTGTTTCCGCCGGTGACTGCTCCAGCATAATCTTCATGCCCAGTTCTTTACCCAGGCGCTCAACTTCATCTTGCAAGTATTCAACAACTCTCAGACCAAACTCAAGGGCTTCTCCGGATTGATGCAGCTGGCTGCCCTGATGAATTTGTGCAAGTTCATTTAAACCGATAATACCGACAATATAGTAAGCACGGTTCATTCTCAAGAAGGGGAACCCATCATTGTTCATAGCCAGCACCGCTAGCGGCCCCTGCTCCGCATAAGAAAGCAGCTTTTCGATAAAGTCCTTTTTCTGGATGTGAGCTTTTAGGGCCGCAGCGGCAATATCTTTCAACAAACTAAATAGTTTTGCCTCATCGCCATTGGCCTTGTAACCAAGGCGCGGTAAATTCAGCGTTACGCTTTGAATGGCGGCCGAACGCATCAGCCAGGGCTTGTCGAGTTCTCCGCTTACGGCGGCATCCTGTCGGAAAGCAGCATTGCCGCAGGCAAAGGATAGCGCATCTTCACCTCTGTCAAAAACAAAACAGGTATTTCCTTTGAGACTGGCCACGTCACAGGCATGTTGTAAAAAATCATTAGCACCTTCAGCTTTCCAAAATTCTTCTGTTATGTGCAACAGCGGACGAGGCAGGATAAAAGGTTTGCCGGTGGCATCGCCTTTTTTAAATACATCCAGTATCGCCCAGGCAAAGCGTTTTGTATCATGCGCATACTCGCCATAAGTTTTTCCTGTAGGTTTACCTTCCGGACCGATTGCGGGAAGATTGCCCCAGTGCGACGGGATTTCATAATACAGGTGAATATCGGTATAGAGAGCCTGTCCTCCGCGCGTAGCCGATAGTTGCGAAAACTCATAAATGAGCATTTGCGCAAACTGCAGCACTTCCTTATCGGTCATAGATCCAAGATAAGGCGCAAATGATATGTTTAGCGCATCCCAGCTGATGGTGCCGGTGAAATGTCCCTGCAGAATGGCACTGAAACGAACCATGTGCGCCAAAAGCACTTCGGCATGCTTGGCGGGCTTGGCGGAATTGATCGCCTGCGGCAGATTTAATCCATTGATCTTCAGATATTCCAGAGATTGGCAACAGCTGTAAGGGCGGTCGATATAACCCAGCCCGTGAATATGAATGTCACCTGCGGCATGCGCCTCGCCGACGTCGGCGGAAAAAACATCATGCAGAGAAAATTCTCTTTTGATACCTTCTGCAAAGATCAGATTAGTTCCCTCGGGCGAATGAGGAGTGTTGGCGTTTTCCTTGTTCTGGTGCAGGATCAATTGCCGCACATCATAAAGGGGAAATCCCAAACGCCCATGCAGCCTTCTTTCTTTCTCCATGCCTCTTTCAATCAGCCGGGCATTAACCAGTTCGCGAACCAGCGCTGTCGTCAAAAGGCCGATCCCCGAAGAAACAATCTGTTTTTCCACTTCTTTAGATATTTCCGCCGCAAGCTGATAATCGATGCCAGCTTCACGCATAAGAGCATCCACAATGCGCTGGCGGTTCCACGGGGCGGTTTCCTCCCCGGAAGTGCGGATAAAGAGAGTCAAATCTGTAGTTTCGGAATTGTCAAACATATCAAACATTCGTTAGTATTGACGCTTCAGTATTGCTCAATGCTTTTTCCGCCGCCGCAGAAAGATCTTCGTCACATTCATGGTTGAGCGCAAAAACCCTGAAATGCATGACCCTTGCGGGTATAAAGCGATAAATATCCAGCAGCGGTTCCGGCGATGTTATGCC
>PLMX01000235.1 GCA_003142635.1 Syntrophaceae bacterium
GTGTTTTATGTGGCTCAATAAAGCTCTGACCCCCAATGTGCTTCTTTGAAATGTTACTCGTGTCTTTGTACCTTCACCACTCTTGCGTTCATCAGGAGGTTGGTTTTTTTCGGAAACTTCCAGGAGGGAGATAAGCGATGTCCAGTAACCTCGATGTAATTGTCCTTGATGATGATCCCCAGATTTGTTCATTGATCACAGAAATCTTGAAGGGTTTCTATGTATGGGGGAATATCCACTCGTTCACCACTTATAGCGATGCGTTAAGCTTTTGCAAGAAGGAAAAATTGGGTATGGCCGTATTCATCCTGGATGTTTATCTGGGCAAGAAAACCGCCTTTGATTTCTTGGATCAAATTGCCGATCAATGTGCCTGGGCATTCGAAGACACGGTGATTATAACGGGCAACGCCAGCGATGACATTGTGAATATGTGTCTTGCCTCGAACATCAACTACTTAATCGAAAAGCCCATAAAAGCCTATACGTTGAAATTAGCCGTCAGGGCCATCGTGGGCAAGTATGTTCGGTTCGCTAAAAGGATGCTGAGCAATTCTGATTTTGCCAAACGTGTAGCAGAAATCTGATTGGCCTGCATTTCGTTTTCGATCGGGTAGTAGCTGAAGCTATGACCCACTCCACCATGAAACAATCTGACACAGGCGCAAGAAAAATTGACTGAAAAAGATACGACGGATTCCACGAGCGACTGGGAGAACTGCAAAGGCCAGTGCGGATATACTACGTTTTGTAGTCAGTGCACGCAAGAGCGCGACAGGCTGATCCGTGAAAAGGAACAGGCTGAACAGAAGCTGAGGGAAGGACTCTGCGACGACGATGAATGAAAGCATCGGTCCGATTTCCGCCGCCTCCATCATGTTATTTTGATAATATAAAGATGTTATCTTTTTAGACTGTGCTAAGATTCTTTAACGGGTTTTTAGCGCTTTTCAGAATTTCTCTCTCAATCTGGCTAATCTCTCATCGAATTCCTTTACTTCATTCATTCTGCCTGTTTGAAACAACTCATGTATCATCCCTGTAGCCTTTACCAATATCCCCAGCTATTGAATCAATATACGTAACGAAATGTTGTATAGGAACATTTTTGTAAAACGTGACTTTCAAATCATTACCATTAATTTCATAATAACGACCTATCAGAGCGCTTATGTTGCTATGTGTATCGCTGCTCAAAAAATTATAAAGAGAACGATATTCATCAGTCATTCCCGCTTTTTCAAAACGCTCATAGATATTTAGAGGATAGTAACCTCTATCCCTTAATGACTTCAACGCTTTCTCATGTTCCGATATTAGAGAATCTATAGCAAACCGCCAAAGCGCTTCCCGCCGCCACCTATTTCTTGTATCTTCGTAATTGCTTCTTGGATCATCAGCTTCGACGGCGAAGTGTATCTTGAACGCCTTATTTCTTGCGGTGTCCTATCCGCTCACAGACTAAGACGCCTTTCGCTTTGTTTGTCCCTGCGTTAATTCCATATACCTGCGCAAGACAGCGTTCATACGCGGTTGATATTTATTGCCCAGACCCTTAAAGAAGTCGTAAACGTCTGAATCAATCCTTATAGTCAACTGCTTTTTCCTTGGCTTCAATATTACGGCATTGGCGAAGAAATTTTCATCCAAGGGAGGGATATCGGAGTAATCTATATCTTCGTCCTTCGTTGCCTTAATACGATCCCAATTTGTCTTTGATTTCTTTTTTATATTGTTCTTTTTCATTGTTATTTGCCGTTCGCATCGATATCATTCTGATGACATCATTTTCTTCTTCGGTGAACACAATTACTACAACAGTGCCGTTCTGAAGCGTGCCGATGCCGATCCATCGATCTTCACCATAGTCTTGTCTGTCATCCAGTGATGAAATAAGGACACTCTCAAAAACCTGATTTGCTTCCGCAAAATCAAACCCGTGCTTTTTAATATTTTGTTCGTTCTTCTTTTCATGTGAATTCCATGCCGCGTCCTGTAGTTACATATTGTACTTACACTTCTGTGAATGTCAACAAGAAATTCAAGATAACGTTTTGCGATCAGGTGCAGGAAAATTCTTTCGTCAGCTACAGCACTTTGTCGGGTTATCCCAGTGCGGCGTTCCAAACTTCGAAGTTGTAAGCCCCGTTCTCCGATGGTTTGAAGATCGTCACATAGGTGAGGACATGCCAGCCGATAAATTCACGATTCGCGGGATCGAACTTCACCTTGTTCCATGTCTTTCGCCAGGTTCCGGTATTGAAATAGATTTTGTCCTGAGTCAACCCGGCCTGCAGGGGCGTTTGATCCATAGGGATCATCAGGTAGTTATGGGTATGGCCGTAGAGGACGAAACTGGCCTCGCCGGACCGGACCTTTGGTTCCGTGAAAGCATGTCGGTCATAGCCCTCGGCAGCATCGCCGGGGAACCACTTTTCTTTTAGATCGGCGATCTTTTCGAGGACCTTTTTCGATGTATGTGATGAAAGCTGCAGGGTAATCTGAAGGAGGTCGATCATGTCCGGCCACAGAAACTTGTCTTGTCCTTTGATGAAAGGCACCTTGAAAAAGGCATCCACACAGGCGTCCCAAGCCTCTTCAATGACCTTGCGGGCCACCACATTTTGCGTTTTATTGGCCACCATGAGCACCCAGGAAGGCGCATCGAGAAGCGGCCGAATGTTATCCAACTCTTTAAGCTGTTTCGATATCCGCTCCATTTCATCCTCTGTGACGGAACCCGCGGCAACAAGCGCGCTCAGGCTGCGGATCACCTGCTCAGGATATTTGTTGAGCAATTCGATGACAATCGCATCGCCGATCGAAGAAGCGTCGCGATTACCCATGTAATTGAAGTCGTCATAAATGTCACCGTGGCGGGCAAAAACCTTGTAGCCAGGCTCGAACAATTGGGACTGAAAGGGATCCGTTACGGCAGCAATACCCAAGGCCGCCGCCGCCATGTTCGTGCAGGCGGGGTAGCGGTTGATGAGCCAATCGTGATTGCCGATGACATAGGTGATGTCGAAAGGAACTTTCTTGTTTTGAGCAAATTGCCGGAGGCCGCGGAGTTCCGACAATGACTCACCATTCCAGTCAATGATATCGGCGAGAATCTTCTGAACGATTTTCTCCTGTCCGGGTCCGGCGTTGTCCCAGGGTCTGTCAGGAACGGAGAGCCACTGTGTTGATCTGATGATGTCGAAGATATCTCCCAACAAGACTAGCCGTATCTCTTCGAGCGGCTTCACCGTGTCCGCAAGTTTGCGGAGATTTTCCGCAAAAATCCTGAATGCTGTGGATTTAATGGTTTCTCCGGAACTGCCATCCGTCATATGGACATCACTTAAAAACACCAGCATGGTCTTCCTCCTTTCAATTCATAAAAGTTCTTGCGGTTAAAATATTATGACTTGCATGAATCATGATTCCTGTCGGTGCGACGCCTGCCCCACGGAAGGGCAGTCTGCCCGGAGATGCGCGAAAAACGGGCAAAAGGTTTCTATTCGGGAAAACAGGGGTCAGTTCTAAAGTTGAATCAAAGAATATTGGAATATTAGGGAGAGCGTCCATTCATTATGGAAAACCGGCGAAGCGATTTCCTGTTCGCCGGTCACACCGCAGTCGATCCTTCAGCCTATTGGTCATCATGACGCTCCCACAAAGACATGTGCTGTTACGGAACATGGTTTTATTTCCCAAGCTTTGCCTTGATATCCTCCCTGAGGACTTTCTTGAGGATCTTGCCCACAGGGTTTCTCGGGATAGCGGAAATGATCTCAAGCCTCTCCGGAATCTTGTAAGCGGCGATTCCCTTCTCCTTCATGAAGTCCTTGATCTCCGAGAGTTCCAACTGCTCCCCGCTCTTCGGAACCACATAGACGCAGACCTTCTCGCCGAGCATTTCATCGGTCATGGCGACGACCGCCACGTCCAAAACCTTGGGGTGGCCGAGGAGCATGTTCTCCACCTCCTGGGCGCTGATGTTAAACCCGCCTCGGATGATGATGTCCTTGGTCCGGTCAAAGAAACCGATGCAATCGTTGTCCTTGATCTGGAAGAGATCACCGGTGTTGAAGAACCCTTCGTCATTGAAGGCCTGCTTCGTAAGATCGGGGCGCTTGAAGTAGCCGGGAATAACGTTGGGGCCCCGGTACCAGAGCTCTCCGACGGCGCCTTCCTCGGTCAATTCCTTTTTCGTCACGGGGTCCAGGATTTTCAAATGAATGTTTTTCCTTAAAGGCGAGACGTTGACCCACTTCGAACCCGGCTTACCGTAGTGGGGAAAATGATCGATCCTCATCGCAAGATCCGGGATGTCGACAGGGCCGGCCACATTGGCCGTCGATTCATTCTGGCCCCAGATGTTGGCGAATTCGATCCCCCAGCGCCGTTTCAGATCCTGCACAGACCAGAGCGACGGCGGCGCAGAGCCGATCGTGATGGCCCTCATCTTGCTCAGGTTGAACTGATCCACCTTGGGATTCTTGAGCAGGGCATTCACGACCGCCGGTACAAGAAGCGTATATTTTATCTCTTCCGTCATGAGCTGCATGATGAAGGTCGGGCCGTCAAAGGGATGATGCAGAACGAACTTTCCTCCCGACATCAACCAGGGTATGAAAATCGTACCAATGGAAGCCATGTTCACAAGGGGACCCGCGGTGATGAGGTTGTCGCCCGGCTTGATGGGCGCCGTTTCGTACTGGAAGATGCCCTGACACAACCAGTTGTTGTGGCTCAGCGGGCATCCCTTCGGTTCGGCCTCCGTCCCCGAGGACCAGCACAGGGTGAAAACGTCGTTGGCGTTAATAAGTATCTTGTCCAGCTTTCCCGTAACGTGCCCGTTGGACATCTCCCTGATCTTGGCGAGGGTAATGACGTCTTTCACGGATGGGAATTTAATCTTGAGCTTTTCCGCCATCTCCTTATGCTGGAAGTTATTGAAAACCTCTACGGTAACAACGGCCCGCGCCTCCGTTATTTTCGCGATGTGCTCCAATTCCGACTGGCGCCACTGCATGGGCATGGGCGTGATCAGGGCCCCTGCCCGTGTGATTGCCAAGTACAGCATGGCCAATTCCCACGTGTTGGGAAGCTGGACCATAATGATGTCGTCCTTCTTGATCCCGAGGGCGAGAAGTCTCTCGGCAGTTGCATCCACGGCCCGATCGAGTTCCTTAAAGGTTAGCCTCTCCGGCTTCAAGCCTACCAGGTTTTCCTTGTTCGGGGGATCGACGAGACAGACCTTATCCGCCTGAGTCCGGACGTTGTCCTTGAAGTAATCGATCAACGTTTTGTCTCTCCATGCGCCTGCGTCCGTCCACTTCTTGATCATTTCTTGTGACGCTAAAATCATTATCATTCCCTCCTTGAGAATATATTGAACAGTCGATTTTTCAAACCCGGGTGAACGAGGCCGTAGTTCAGGGGAATGCCCACCGACCCAGTATTTTAGAATGCGTAACCAACCATCAAGTAGTAAGATGTCTGTTTGCTATCAGATTTTTCTTTCACGGTACCTATCTGGGTACCGTCGCCATAAATTTGATATTGGTCGCCATCAACAGAAATCTTGGTGTACTGAAACCCGCCCTTCAAGAACCATGAAGTGGTAAATGTATACCTTGCTGACAAATTAAACATGTATGCATTGCCATTCATGTCACCCGTGCAGATTTTACCCCCATGCTCTCTTAAAAGGTGGTGATCCTCATCTTTGGCTTTGACAATCGGAGACCATGCGAAACTACCATCCAAAGTGAATTTGTCCTTAATTTGAAAATCAGTGCCAATTTTCAAGTATGGCATGTTATAGGTTATCTCGTAGGTGATTCCTACTCGACCATCTCCATACGCGTCATAACCTGCCAACCCGGAAGGTGAATATTGGTGGATCAATTTTCCCTCATAATAAAACTTTTGATACTGCCAGCCAAGGCCGGCATAGAGCGACCAAGATTGCACTTTCAAAAAGGCCCATTCAACGTCAACATCAAATATCCAGGCATCAAATGTAGAGATATTTGACTCCGAGTACACATCAAGCCGGCCTGGATTAGAGGCGGTGAGCCAGTCTGAATCCTTCATTGTATCACCTGGGTCGGTGAGATTCTTCTTGAGCACGCCGTTAAGCCGTCATGATTCACCGATATTAACACTGGCATCAAGCCTGGCCAACCACGTATCTAAGGGCCATTCAAGCTTGCTGAAAGGGAAGTAACCATTCTGCTGGCTACCGCCTGAAGGAGTAAAGGGGTAACCAATCTGGTAGGCGGTGCTTCCCGTCATTCTTTCAGCGCCTATGGCGATACTAACGACTTCTTTAAGATTAAAGACTTCTCTCGTCGTCTCTTCTTTATCGTCCAATTTGATAAATGCTGCAATATCGTCAAACTTCCTTCTGATTATCTTGTTATCTTTTGTTAATATTGTTACGTTGTTGATATTCATATCAACTATTATGCCGTATATAATGCTGCCGTCCTTGAATCGAACCCCTCGTATATTATCCGTTTTGGCAATATTCTCTCCCGGAGGGGCCTGCTTGAGGGGCTGTTTTGCATCGAGGCCGGTGTCTCCTTTGGCGCCATCAGTTTGCGCAAAAGAAGAGGTACAAAAAAATAGAATAGCTGTGACTGTTATGGCGCACGTCCAGGCTTTCTTCTGGCATGGTCTCATATTGTGTTAACCCCCTGTGGTTGAGAAACATGAAAAGCAATCTTGGCCCTAAAGCACAAAACCCCGCTCTCTCTTGAGAAACAGGGTTTCAATAATCTCTTCATGGCACCCCGCTTACAAAAAAGGGTCCAGGCTGGTTGTTAACCTCTTTACGATGCCTTATTTAAAATATGCTCTTTTTTTGCTCCAAATTCCTTGAAAAAGCAAGAGACAAATTTCATTAATGGTAATTCGTCGAAATTGAAAACGGGAAAGTTGTGGAAGTTAAAATGATATATTTCGATGGATATTACTTTGAATTTCTAAGAATACAATACGGGAAAAATACTATAATAATATTAGAAAAATATTGGGAAAATGATGTTGCAAAATTAATAACGGCAGAATGGGCATTTCGAAAGCGAAGAGCACTATTTCTTTTACAAGCGCGCGCGGTTCACACAGTGTCCGTTGTCGATCCGGACTGGGCACAATAAAATGATACCACTGATGCTATTTTGTGACTTTGCCTCTGGTAACAACTTCGCTGATACCGGACCTTCTCGAAGTCAAGATTATCAGCACGACCATGACCGCGGCGATAACGAGCGAAGAGACCATACGGCCCAATGCGAGCCCACCTTCTGCATGGGGCTTCGTTAAGATGTCACCGAGCGTCGCTCCGAGGGGTCGCGTTAGGACATATGCGGCCCAGAAAAGCACGCTGCCGGGGATCTTCGTCAAGAAATGCGCTCCCGCCACGAGCGCGATCAGGCCTGCGAATATCAGCGCGCCGCGCTCGAACCCGACACCCGTGGTTGTAGCGACGAAATCGCCGAGCGCAGTGCCGAGCGTGTTTGATACCAGAATCGTCACCCAGTAGAAAACGACGACTTCACGTAGCCGAGTTGGAGGGTGCGATCAAGGTAGTCCGACATCGTCGTGCCGACGGTCGTGGTGGTAACCACGACGGCCCAATAGAGGAACGGGTAGTAGCGCTTCGACGCAACCTGAGCGGTGAGCGTGATGCAGAAGAACCCGAGAAAGATCAGGCTGCTGACGGCATAGCCGAGCTTCAGCGTCATCGAAAGCTCATCGCCGCCGGTCTCGCCAAATGTCGTCGCGCAGATCTTGATGACCCAGAACATGAGGGTGACGTGCGGGACCTTACTGACGAGGTCGACATTCCTTTTGATAAGATGTGGCTTGTTCATGATTGAGCTACAAGAAACTCCGTATTGCATTTTGAGGACATCTTGGCGATAAAATATGGGGCGCGGTAGCGGTAATGACTATCGGAAGCTACCATGCTTTTGCATGCACAAGTGCTCTCCGGTTTCACTCTATTCAGCGTAGGTTCAGACCGTTCACTTTCCCACATGAATCGCTGATATTTTTCCCATGAATCCGAAGACACCCAATAGCCATATCACCACAACAATAACCACTACCACATTCAAAATAGTTTTTATGGTAGATTGCATCGGTATGTAGCTATTAATCACCCACAGAACCACCCCAACGGCAACCAAAACAAGCACTAATTGAATCAACGGCATAGTATTCCTCCTTACATGCTGTCGGAGTCCCAATGATCATTTACCCAGTAGCTTCTTGACCTCGCCGATCTTTTCCTGAACTTTGCTGGCTATCTTTTCACCGGTGCCTTCGGCTTCCATATCAGGATTGTCGCTGAGTTTCCCGGCAACCTTCTTGATTTTGCCTTTTACTTTGTGAAGCGTGCCTTCCACCTTGTCCTGCGTACTTGATTTCATAGCATTACTCTTTTTTTAGTTTTTTCCGCAGCCTTTCTGAAGAAGTGGTACATCTGGGTCACCCATAGCCGCATTGAACCCGTTGTCGAGACCGTATACACTGTGAAGCGAGCCGATTGAGGTATCTTTAAAAGGATTGCCTTTTGTTAGGCGTATTCATCATGATTTCCCGTGCACTAAACTCACGTCATATCCGCCCCAGCAGCACCAGGATGATCA
>PLMX01000022.1 GCA_003142635.1 Syntrophaceae bacterium
GACAGATCTTTCCCTTCCTTTCCTTTCATTGCTTGAAGGACGGAATCCTTGCTGACGACCTGTATCTTGTCGGCGACGGCGATCCGGGAAGAGAGCATGTCCCAAATACCCTGCTTGACATAGTCAATGCTTTCTGCGCTGTGTACGGAAAACGGCAGCACAGCCACCGTTTTTTCACCCTTTGCCGCAAGCGCACCGTATGCTGTAAGCAATAGAGCAAGGCATAGCGACAACTTTAGATTGTATTTCATATTTGCATCTCCTGTTCCATGAGCTCCGATTTTCCGCGAAGGGCCCGATGACTTGCGCTTTCTAACATTTAAGTGTCATAAATTCAACAATCGTTTTTTGCCGGGAGGATTACAGTATGTTTCTCATCCTGAACCATAAAAGACCGAGATATTCGTGCATGGCACATTCGGCCTTCATAAGTCCCATAGATGAGGGATAAAAATCTTCCGGAGCCCGCTCTTGTCTCTCTTTGATGAGGTGGTTGGTCGGGGCGGGGATGGGCTTGAGCCCTGCTTTGTTAAAGATGGCCATGGCCCGGGGCATGTGATACGCGGAAGTCACGAGGATGAAGCGGTCTTGACCCACGATAGGGCGTATATTCTGTGCCTGCTCTTCCGTATCTCTCGAGACCTCCTCCAGAACAATGTCCCGCGCGTTGACGTGGAGGATTGCGGCAACTTTTGCAAAGGTTACCGCTTCGGATACTGTATCATAGACCGCCCCTCCGGAAAGGATAATCTTGCTCCCCGCAATCAGCCGGTGGATACGGACACATTCCACAAGGCGGGCGAGGGATTCCTCCGATATCTGGCTTGTGACAGGGATGTTTGGATCTGCAGCATGGCCGCCGCCGAGAAGGACGATCCACTTTACTGAGTCCAGGGAACGAGAAGAAGAGGGTCCGCCGCCGGTGCTCTCCATCATGAGCGGCGGATATTGCCGTTCAAGGGGTGCGAGAAGAAGGTCGGAGAAAGACCCATAGCCAAGCAGGGCAAACGTGATTACACCCAACGTTATGAGCGCTTTTGCCGTCTTTTGTCTTTTCGTAAACCAAAGGGAAACCAGACCGCCCACGAGAAGCGCAAGGATCACCGTCATGGGGGAGAACAGGGGGGCAACGATTTTCTTAAAGAGAAACATATTTTTTCCCTCTGAATCATAGTCTATTGCCAGTGTCGTCAGATCGTTTTCATCTATCCCGAAGCGAAGGTGAAATTCCACTCCCGGAATTGCTGATAAGACGAGAACAGCCATCCTTCGGATACAAAAGACGGTGGCGGCAAATAAATAAGAAAATAATTAGATGAATGTTTGACGTTATGCAATATTATTTTTCAGGCGTGAATTTTCCTTCCATCACGATTTCCGAAAGTGTTTTCCTTGGTGAGGGCATTTCCCTTTCCCGGAGGCCCTGCGGGAGCTCTTCCTTCTTCCCGGGTTTTCCTATGGCTATCATGGCCTCGACCTGAAAGACATCGGGAATATTGAGCGTGCTCTTTGCTTTGTCATAATCAAAGCCCTGCATGCCATGCACGACCAATGCCTTCAAAGACCCCTGAAGCGCGAGATTCTCCCAGGCCGCACCGGTATCGTATGCATGAGTGCGCGCCGGCTTTTCATTGTAGTCGAAGATCTTCTTGGAGATTACGACGACCAAGACGGCGGCATTCTGCGCCCAAATTTTATTTTGTTCCGTGAGGAGGTCGAAAAATATGGGCCAGAAATCCGTATTTCTTTGCGCATAAAGAAACCGCCAAGGCTGGTTGTTGTTTGATGAGGGGGCCCACCGGGCCGCCTCGAAAAGAGAGAATAATGAGTCGTGGCTGATCTCATCACCTGACATGCTTCGTGGCGACCACCTGCTGACAAAAATTGGATCTATATCGAAGTCCGGTTTTCTAAAATCAGAGATATTCATTTTCTTACTCCTTACCAAAAGACGGGCGTGAATTCAGGCAATGTATTGTCAAGCTCTCCCCTGCGGGGGCAAGACTTGCGCGAGAGTCCACCGGGGATGAAGCTCTAAAGAACGGTGCCCCTAATGGCTGATTGTCCTGTGATTCATTATACGTCATATGGCGTAACATATACAGCTTTTTTGATTTCTTTTTCAGGCGATTTGTTCTATATTTCAAAAGCAATGCGACTGGTTCCGGAAGAAGAATAAAGATATCAGGAGGAGCAGATTGATCCCGAGATATTCAAGAGACAGGATGAATGCCGTTTGGCTTTCAGAAAACAGATATCAGACGTGGCTCGATATAGAAGTATTGGCATGTGAAGCTATGGCTAAAAGAGGAGATATTCCCGCAAAGTCTCTCAAGAATATTAAAGACAGAGCCGGGTTTGACATAGCGAGGATTGAAGAGATAGAAAAGACGACCAAACATGACGTGATCGCTTTTCTGACTTCTCTGACGGAAAAGGTGGGGGAAGACGGCAGGTTTATTCATATGGGCCTTACCTCCTCGGACGTCCTGGATACATCGCTTGCCGTTCTTCTCAGCGAGGCATCACAAATACTCATCGATGATGTGAACCTGCTCCTGCCGGTCTTGAAGAGTAAAGCGACGGAGCACAGACGTACGATAATGATAGGCAGGTCTCACGGGATCCACGCTGAACCCATAACATTCGGCCTGAAGATGGCGCTTTGGTACCAGGAAATGGAGAGGAATTTGACGCGTCTCATCCGGGCAAGGGACACGATCAGCTACGGCAAGATATCTGGCGCCGTCGGGACCTTCTCCTTCATTGATCCTTCA
>PLMX01000204.1 GCA_003142635.1 Syntrophaceae bacterium
TACTGATAACACTCAGTGGCGCGTCAGTCCTCGACCCTACTGACGAGGGGGAGCTGGAGATAGAGCCCTAAGCGACTACGCCAGCTCTCTACTCTACTGGCATCAACACTTGCAAGCACGCCAGTTGTGAATTTATTTTATGAATTGATCCTGCTATTATTTTTCTGACCGGTCGTTCTGACTATATCAATTAAATGGGGGCAGTGCAATGTATGCACCACCCCTCACAAAAAATTCCCGCTTTGTGAACTCTTAAAAAATGCCCAATTCCTTTCCGAGTTCTTTGAACTGCTTGGGAAATTCCGGCTGGAAGTTAAGATAAACAGGCACAGGATACTGGGCGCCGACTTTCTTGCCTGCCTCCTGGAGCGCTTGAGGTATCTCCGTGAGGTATTTGCCTGGTAGTGAAAAAACTATTTCATCATCTTGAGTCATGGAGAAGGCGCGGTCTCCTGTTCCGGGCATGGCAACGTGCGGCGCCATATCTTTAAACGGTGCGAGCAGATATTCTGTGCATTCAATTTTACCCCCGAAGTTACCCTTTACCCGCTCGCCCTGCCGATAAGTCCAGGCATGTACCATGCGCATAAGCTGAGCCGGATTTCCGTAAAAGGCGACTGTGTCTGGTTCAAAGGCTGCCCTGTGCAGGGGTGCAAACAAAATGGCCCCATACTCGTTCTTTTGCAACCGCGTGATCGAGACGGCCTCTTTCCGTCCCACTTCCTCACTCATAGAATAGGTTCCCTCGCAAAAGAGCCTTCCGAGAGAGGCGGCAGAATCCGTGGACTCGCTGAATCCGAAGGCGATGGCCGCAGGAACGCAGATGATGTCTTCTTTAGTCAAGCCTACCGTCCATCCATAAACACGAGCCATGGTCACAGCCTGGCAAATGGTTATCTTTTTCCCGAGAGCTACGGATGGCTGGCGGGTCTTCTCAGGAAAATCTTTTTTGTCCTTTAAAAATTTAACCGCCACAGGGAAGGTCTTGAGCCTCAAGTTATTTCTTATAAAATCAGCTATTTCCTTTAAATTCTGTTCTCCCATAATTATATCCTCCCATGATTCTAAGACTAAAGAGAAAAGGCGCTCCAATTTCTTTTCAAGATTTATATTGGCAGTATAAACAGGTTTCATCTCAGATTACAAATGGAAATCTTACTCTTCTGCCCTGACCCAATATTGAAATAGAGGGGCTTCAGTATTCGTTTATGGAGTAATTATATTGACTCATATGATTTTATTATTTAAAATCCTCAAGGAATCGCATAACCAAACTACAAGAATTCATGTTTTTGTCATTAAGGGGGTGCAGTATGGAAGAAGAGAAAAAGGATACAGGGTCAAAGGAGGTAGACAGGAGGACTTTCCTAAAATATGGCGCTGCTATTGGAGCTGCTGCAGCAGTCAGTGGTGTAAATTTTGAGACAGCGACAGCCATCGATGTGGGGAGAAAAGTGGCCGGCGGGAATACCCGTGTCTTGGGGTGTAACCCTATGACGTCTACAGACGGGTACTGGGATAATTCGACACCCGCTGTCCTTCGCATGAAGTCAGGTGAGGTCGTGGAAGTCGAAACAGGAACCCACTTGATGGGGAAAATGGTTCCTGGCGCAGACATCAACGACTGGATGAGATGGTACAAGGAGGTGATAGAGAAGACTCCGGAGACCTATTTCTATCCCGATCCAACCACTGGAGCGAAAAAGATGAAAAGGGGCGGGGGTCACCACCATCTGACCGGTCCTATTTATGTAGAAGATGCAGAGCCCGGCGATATTCTTCAGATTGAAATCTTGGACATCGTACCCAACACTTATGGATTCAACCTCTACCCTGAGACATCATTCATGAAGCTGGGCCTTCTTGCGGACGATTTCCCAAAAGGTGAGGTCAGGTGGTATCGAATAGACCTTAAAAAGATGAAGTTTGAATTCTTGCCGGGAATAGAAATACCAGTTAGACCATTCCCTGGCACTATCGGCGTTGAGTTGCCTGATCCAGGAATGTGGAGCAATGTGCCGCCTGGGAAGCACGGCGGGAACCTGGACAACAAGGATCTCGTAGCTGGAACTGTTCTTTATCTGCCAGTGTGGGTAAAAGGTGCAGGATTGAAAACGGGAGACTCGCACCTTGCTCAAGCCCATGGTGAGGTAGATTTGAATGGCCTGGAGGGAGCTTTCAGAACCATCACCATGAGACTGACAGTGCGCAAGGACCTCAAGGCGATGGTGGAATGGCCCATGGCGTCATCCTCCACTCATTGGATCACCATGGGGATGCACACAGACCTGCTGGAATCCTGCAAGATGGCCACAAGGAAGGCCATAAAATTCTTAAATAGTTATTACGGTCTCTCTACCGGTGAAGCATACGCCTTCTGCAGTATGGCAGTGGATTTACACGTGACTCAGGTTGTCGATTACACCCTCGGTATCCACGCCATGATTCCCAAGGAATATTTTATCGGTGAGCGGTTTGCAAGCAAGAATGGCTTGCTCCTTAAGGCATGAGTCTCTATATTTTACAGTAAGGGAAGTAAGTTCGTAGCAAACTAATCAAGGAGGTCGGTATGAAAAACAAAATCTTTGTTGTCCTGATTGGCGCATGCCTGGTCCTTGCCATGAGCGGTCCCGCTGCTTCTCAAACGATAACCGGGGCTGAGCACTGGGTGGACAACGGGAATATCCGGCTGTATGTCTGGGAAAAATACACCGGAAGCCCGGCAGGCAAGCCGATTGTCGTTTTGTGTCACGGCTCTGCCACGGCAGGAAAGGAGAGCTTTGATCTCCAAGTTCGCGGAAAGGTCACCTACAGCCTGATGGACGTGCTCGCCCAGGCAGGTTTCGATGTCTTTGCTCCGGACGTTCGTGGATTCGGCCGCTCGACTCACCCGGACGGCCACATGACGACGATGGAAGCCAGCCAGGATCTGAACGCCGTGGTGGACTATATCCTCAAAAAGAGAGGCGCCGCGAAGGTGAACCTTCTCGGTTGGTCTTGGGGCACCCAGTACGGCGGGATGTTCGTGATGGCGCAGTCCGGTAAGGTTGAGAGGTACATCTCGTATGCGCAGATGCACGTGAACAGCCCTGACATCGCGAAGAGACGGCCTCGCGTCGATATCTTCCGCAAAAATCCATACGTCACCATCCCGGAGGCCGGATGGAAGCCCCGCTTCTACTCCATGACGCCGGCTGAGGCCAATGATCCCGAAGTGGTTGATGCCTATGCGAAGGCGGCGGCGAAGGTCGAGCTGAAGTCACCGACCGGCCCGCAGCTTGATATGGTGACGATTATGCCGATGATCAATGCCAGGCTGATGCCTGTTCCTACGATGATCATCCACGGCCAGTATGATGACGTGGCGGATATGAATGGATTGTTACCCTTCTTCAGCGAACTTCCGAGTCCCGCTAAGGATTATGTTGTCATTCCCAATGCGGGCCATATGATGCATCTCCAAAAGGGGCACCGAGTTTTTCAGCAGCACGTGATCGGCTTTTTCAGTGCGCCGTGACCCGCAATCGAAATCAAGGGGGTTAACCAATCACGGTTAGCCCCCTTTTTATTTCCGTGTGAGAAACGTTTTCTCCTGAGTAGCCGCTCGACAGACGGCTTCGATGGCAATTGCCGTTACGGCAGCTCCATAGTCAAGGTCAATGTTGGTCATAGTATCATGGGTATCATGGTATCCGTGACGGCTGATGGCATAGTTCTCCATGAAGAGAACTACCGGTATGCCTGCATCAGACAATATCTGGGCATCCGTATTGTAAAGCGTACTCTTGGGATCACGAGGCAAACGAATTTCACCATCGAGTTTGGGATGCAGCGCAATTTCCGGGACCGTCTTTTCATCGGAACTTCGTTTTCCGCGGGCACATCTGCTGCGGGACGGTCTCATATTCCAAATATCGGCAGAGGCGTTCCATATTTCATTAGCCATATGGGCTTGATAAGCCAACCATAACGACTCCTTTCCCATTCCCGGAGATATTTGAAATTTGTCACGTTCACTCTCACTGTTATGTGCAACCATATCAAGAATAAACGCGCCCTGAATTTTAACATCTGAGAGATCTTTTTCTTTATCATTTGATAAGCGTAATTTCAATGTGCGCTCTATGAGCTGTTGGCAGAGATTGCGCGCTCCGAGACAGTCTGATGGAAATTCCTCGCCGGTCAGATGAATGAGCCAGATGTCGCAGCCGAGCTTCCCCTCCTTGCTGAGTTTGCAAAAGATCGGAGCCGCATGCATCAGCGCAGCGGTTGCGGAGAGATTATCATCTGCCCCGGCCGACGCGAGACGCGCGCCGGAACCGCCTTGCTCCTTATAATAAATATCTTCCATGTA
>PLMX01000057.1:0-5639 GCA_003142635.1 Syntrophaceae bacterium
GCCGGCAACATCACGGCCAGCAGCGGGTCGGGATAGAGGGCGATGGGTGCCACGAGATTATCAAGCTCCTGATCGGAAAAGGCGTATGCGGGTGAGCCGGCGCCGGGAGCCTGCGCGAGGAAAGCGCCAACGAGAAAAATAAAAACAATGAATGTGCGTAGCGCTTTTTTCATACTGCCTGATGAGGATACCTTATAGTAAGATTATAGGCCATTTGAAAACAAAGTCAAGAAGCAGCAACAATCCTGCAAAAAGAAGGGACCACGTCCTGAAAACGGAAGTTGGTCCCACGGCGCCACTTCCCACGGTCCCTTTCAGCCGCAGAGCTTCTTCGCCATCCAGGCGATCTTTTGCCCGAGGGCCTGCGCGGACTGAACGCCCTCCTTATCTTTGTCCACCTCTCCTTTGTCTCTCGCCACACTAATTGCGCGACCGGCGATGATAAGCTCATTGGCGAAGAAGAAATGATTCATGGTTTCGATTGTATGCATCCCTCCGCTGCGGCGGAAACAGGATACGGAGGCCCCGATCTTGTTCTTGTACATCCTTCCATTTGCCAATCCGACGAAGCCNNGCGCACCGCTGGTCCTTATTCTCAAAACACTTGTAACACGCGATGCACCCGTGAATCGCCTTTGCCGAGAGCTGAACGAGTTCCGTTTCGATGCCTTCTTTCTCAATCTCCCGTAAGAGATAGCCTAACAACGTGGTGGTGTTGCCGTCTGTCCTTGGGCTGCCGTTGAAACCGATAACCTTCATATTCGTCCTCCTTTCCGTTATGATTTCTATTATTCCTTTTGCTCTGATGCGATTTTTTCTTTTATAAAATTTACGAGCGCGCCTTCTGCACGCCACGTCCAACAGGTGTTCAAAAGCATATCGAACATATTTGGTGTGAATTTGGAAGATTCCTGCAGTTTGTATGCAGCATATCCCTGAATGGTTGAAGAACCCATGGCTGTTAAAAGCTCCGCGAGATGGTTGCAGCCTTTACCGCTGCCGGCAAGCGCCTTTACCTTTGACGTAAATCCATGTTTAATTCTTAATCCTTTGACGGGCTCCAGACTGTTGATGGTCTCCAAACACTCTTCGCGCGGAACGGCAGGCATTTCCACATGCAGATCCTCGATCTCAAGCGTTGTCTTGTTAACAAGCATATGGATGATCATCTGATGCAAGAGGCCGGGCAATCTCTTTTCACCTGTGGCCAAATGATATTCCTGCAATCGCTGATCCGCCAGACATCCTTCTACGACTAATCTCTGCTCGTCGTATTCATAGGTGTTCACCTCTATGGTTCTCGTGTGATATTTTTTCCCTTTCGGTTTTCCAAACAAGTTCATCCTGCTCTTTCTCCCATATCTTTGATAATGAGTTGCCCTGACAAAGGAACATATAAAGATAACGGCCTTTATGTCAAATGCAATATCAACGGCGGAGTACCGCTTGAAGTGCCGTGTGATTGAGACATCCATTGAGTCATTGATAACTATGAGACCCATCATAAAATAATTCAAAGGAGTGTATCCCGTTAAGAAAACTCGGAGCCGTCCTTTGATGATCCCCTCTGTACACAGGCTTAAATGCTAATGTTGAGACTCCCTCTTTCACAAATATAACAAACTCTCGTGCATATTCATCTTCTGGCACCCCTAAAAATAATTTATGTGAACCTGTCGTCAACCTTATTTTTTTATTAAGGATATATCTGATACCTCTGCCTCCATCAGGTATCCTCTCACCCTTTTCACCATACGGCGAGATAATTTCCTCCTGTCCATCAACCTTCCATACGGCAGCCTGTCCATCGATATTGAATACGAAGGGAAATCCCGGCTTTCCGGAAAATGAATCGCTTGACTCCCATAGATAATATCCTGTGGGTGGGGTTTTAATAGACACTTTAATAATGACATTCGCATAGCCACCGGGGATCGCTTCATCATTTTTGATCTCAACAAATACACCCGATCTCGTACTTAGAGATTTTGCATTTATTTCTTTTAAAGCGCTTGCGCACCCCGAAAGCAGGGCTACCAACAAAGCAGAGAAAAGAATAACGGATGTTCTATTCATTTTGATGCCCCCGATAACGTTCTCAGATCGCGTTCATTTTTCTTTCGGGATACTCCAATAATGAGCAGGACTAAAAAAAAGAGTGTGCTCAGTGAAGCGACGATGACGGGCGCTACGGGCAAATCCCATTTATACGAGGCGACAATCCCAAATGTGCTTGAGAGAAGGCCGAGCAGCCACCCGGTGATCAGCACCTTAATAGGCTTCCGGGTGAAAAGCCGGCCAATGAGGGCCGGAATGATCAGGAAGGCAAACACCTGAAGGATGCCGGCCATCTGGACGGACTTGACCAGGACGATTGCAAAACTGAGGAAAAAAGCAAACTCCCACAGGAATCCTCCTTTCCCATTCCGGGACAGTTCAAGAAATCTTTTTCCGAATATCATGTGAGGTACCGCGATTATGAAATAGAGGATGAATGTGTATAGGACACTTTGAGGCTCAACCCATATGATATTGCCATTCAGTATCGACTTGAACTCCTCAAGTCCGTGAGGGGACCGATCAAGGATGAGAATGCTTGCGGCAAATGAAAAAATATAGAGGACGCCTATGAAGGCTTCGATATCCGTATATCGCGCAATGCGCCGGGAAAAGGCCAGGATAAAGGCCCCCAAGACGGCGAAGACAACCGAAAAGATATACCTCTCTGTTCCCTCATATCCGAACAGGAAGGAGAGCGCGATGCCGACTCCCACGAACTGGGCCAGCGAGAGATCAACGAAGATGATCCCTCTTTCCAAAATGTGGATGCCGAAGTAGGCATGAATGAGGATGAGCACGACACAGGCCACAAAGGGCCATATTAAAAAGCTAAGGACTTCCATGGGAACCTCCTATTGCAGGGATGACAAAACGGTATCCATAAAGCTGAACCAATCATTTGTGCCGGGAACTGAACCTACATCCTGGGGAATAATGATAACCCTGACGCCCGTCTTCTTCGACAGGGCCTCGGCTTCTTCCTTGCCATAGGAAGGTGTAACCAGAAGCCCGTCTATCTTTGTCTTCTTTATGGTCTCAATCAATTTTTCTATATGCCCCGCAGAGGGCGGGATGCCGGGTTTCGGCTCAACGTAATCGACGATTTTAAATCCGAATTCATTCGCCATGTATTCAAAGTATTTGTGGTAGGCGATGAAAATTTTACCCTTTAATGATTTTTTCGCCCATTGAGTTTGCTTATTTCTTAATCGTTCCTCGAAGGATGCAAGGCTTGTTCTGTAAAAAGATGAATTGCCGGGGTCTATATTCGACAATTCCTGAGTCATGCCACGAGCAACCCTTAGAACGTTTGATGGAGAAAAGTGGTAGTGAGGATTCCCGAGAGGATGTACATCCCCCATGCTTCGGTCCGCCGTTGGCTGCTTTTCAAGGACATTGACAAAGCGTGAGCAGTCGAAGTTCCCCGGTTGTCCCGGTTGGATCCTGGAGTTTCTTGAAGATTCAAATAAGAGCGGGAGATATCCGATTTCAAGGTCCAGGCCATTATACATGAGGATATCCGCATCCCTCGCCGCAAGGATCATGCTGGGCTTTGCTTCTATGAAGTGCGGGTCCTGGCTTGGCTTTACAAGGACCTTAATATTGACTTTATCCTTCCCCAAATCTGCGGCCAAGCTGCCTATCCATGGCAGCGTGGCACAAACATTTAGTTTCGCATGTGCCGGTGTGGAAATGACGATGACCATCAAGAAAGTAAATAGCAATTTTTTCATGGTAGTACTTTGCCTCCTTAGAACTGGTGGGCCGGATGGGCGCCTATACTGAAAAGAGCCTGTAAAAAAACTTCATGGTTGACCTTGCCGTATATGTCCGATTCGTCGTGATTGTACTGAAGCCTCAGAAGACTGAACTCCGAAAAGGTATAGTCGATCATCGCGGTCGCCCGCCATGGTCTTCTGCCGATGTCCTGCTTCACTCCTCCGAGGTAATAATCATCCTTAAAGATGCTGAGCATATCGTATCGAGCCCCGAACTCCCATCGGTTCCAGAGGTAGACACTCTGGATATAAAAGCCGTCCTGGTATCGCTCAAGGCGTTGCGCAGTCCCAAGGGTCGTATCAGTCAGATCCCCATACTGAGAGCGATAGAGGTACTCGCTCTGTATCTTGAATCCCTGAAATTTGGACGGCTTCCACTTATAAGTGAATTCGAAGCCGTACAACGTGGAGTCTCCTGTAAAGTCAGAGTTTGCCTGAACCGTGCTTGTTTTCGTCTTGCCTGTGATGACTGATGGTCCAAAGAGGACGGTTGCGTGATCGCTCACGTCAAGGGATGCCTTGGCGAAGGCCGTATAGGCATGAGGGCCGCCGGTCGCGTCGGCGCCGAACAGAGTCTTGTTTTCCCCCTGAAGAACTTCAACCCCCAGGATAGTGTAGAAAGGCAGGGACGGAAGATAGGTATACTGAACGCCTTTCTCATCAATCCCCTCGTCACCAAAACCGATGAACGCCCTGTAAGGAAGAGGATTGTCCACGAAGTCCCAGACATGGCTATGCTGGGAATTGAGCCTGCCGAAACTGCTCTTGAACTTGCCTGCCTTGATCTGATGACCCGTGGGGAGAGAGGTGGTAACAAAGTAGGCCTCTTCGACGGTTGTGCCGTCTTCCGTCACGGGAACCGTCGCGTAGAGATTGAAATAAGGATCAACGGGCGCATAAATGGCAAGCTCCGCCGAATCCAGGTTGAAGCCGTTCTTCCGGTCGATTCCGTCCGTTGTGTAGCCCCGTATGGCGCGATTCTTGAGCTCGTCATTAGTTAAATTCGACGAGTATGCGTAGGCATTGAACACGAGGGAAATATTCGGATTGGACAGAGCGGAGCCGCCGAATAAACCTGTTGTCCCTGCCGGTTTCTGCGTTTCCGGCTCAGTTGTGGACACTGTGGTTTTCGGTTTCTCTGCGGCAACTTGTGTTTTGATCTGATCTTTTAATTCCTCGATAATCTTCTGCTGTGCTTCGATAGTTCTTTGCTGTTCTCTTAAGGTCTCCTCCATGGCCTGGACCCTTGATTCGAGGTCAGCGGCCATCGCCGGGCCTGATGCGACAAAGAAGATAAGGAGACTAAGCAGCATGATCCCTTTTTTCATAGAGAAACCTCCATAGTCTTGCAAAAATAAAATACAACTTTTCAAACCTCTGCTTTGGTTTGGCAGTCTAAGAAATAACTTGGATCGATGGATTACACCTGAGAAGCTAAGGGAGGCGCCCTATAGGCAAAGGTGGGAAAAATCGGCCGGGAAATGTGGATTATTTCCGTGTATGAATAATGATAAGAAATAACTTGATGGAAAGATAAACCGGCGTCACCCCCGGCACCCGCACAACAGCACGGACCGCTTGCTATGCATATAGGACAATCAGAGTGCCGGGAACTATCTTCGTGGTGATGAAATCCGATTATGATGATAGAGAAAAGGAAAATGAGAGAAAAAAGGAATATTATTTTCTGGCGGTGCAATATTGAAAGCATGTCTAGATTATAAAACTATTTCCTTTTTTGTAAATACTTATTTACAGAGCTTCTTCATTCCCAATTGAAACCCACATGACGGCCAGCCG
>PLMX01000057.1:5671-7990 GCA_003142635.1 Syntrophaceae bacterium
AGGCTTCTATTTACAGGGGAAACGTTGTATTGGAAGCCAGGAAGCAAAATGCTCTTTCAGCTTACTATAAGGAAGAGGGGTGAGGACATGGTACTCTCGATCTGTTAAAGTTGAATATCGCAAACAACATAGCAGAAAGGAGAAGTGACCATGTCCGAAAGAGATTATAACAGGCAGGCAGCAAGGCGTCAAAGGATCAGTAAGGCTACACTGATAGTCGGGGTGGATGTCGGCAATGCATTCAATGCATTGGGATTTATGAACAAGGACGGCAAGGTATTGGGTAGCTGTTCAAAGCTGTGTAACAGCCGGGAAGGGTTTGAGCAGTTTGTAAAGATGATTGAAGGGCTTAAAGCGAAACATCGCCTTAGAGACGTCCTGATCGGGATGGAGCCAACGGGGCATTACTGGAGGAAGCTTGCCTATTTTGCGAAAGAGCATGGCTATGAGGTACGCTTTGTGCGTACCACGGCACTGAAGCATCACCGGGAGCTGGATGAGAGTTCGTCTGCGAAGAGTGACCGGAGAGATGCATTAACCATAGCGAACATTACCCGGGAGGGTAAATATATTGACACAGTCATCGAGGATGGAGTGCTGAGACAGCTGAGGACGTTATCGAAGGCACGGGAGAGACTCCTCCGGTACAGCGTGAGTGCGAAGAACTCCCTGCATGCGGCCCTGGACGACTATTTTCCCGAACTGCATGAGATATTCCGGTCAATGGGGGCGCGGAGCCTGTGGGTGATTCTTGAGAAGTGTCCTTTCCCTGAGGACGTTGTATTGATGAAGGCATCGACTCTTCAGGAGATGATTGCACGGAGTTCACGAAAGAAAGCGGGATCTGCAGGGAAAGCAAAAGCATTCTACGAGGCAGCTCAAAACAGTATAGGAGTAAAGCAGATCGGCACTGCTGACCGGTACCGGGTACGGATGTGCCTGGAAGAAGTGAAGCGGACAGTGCTGACTCTCAAGGATATGGACCGGCAGTTAAAGAGCATGGTGAAGGATATCCCAGCATCGTCCTATCTTATGAGCATCCCTGGCATAGGCCCCCTTTCTGCAGCCGTGTTTCTGGGAGAACTTGGGGACCCCTCGCATTTTCATAATGCCCATCAGATTGTGAAGTACGCAGGATACGATCCCCAGGAGAGTGATTCGGGCTCCCGGGTAGGCCGGAAGTTCATTTCCAAGAAGGGGCGGTGGCTCTTACGGAAGTATCTCTTCTTTATGAGCATGAGGGTGACAGTGCTGAGTAAATATTTCCATGAATATTATCACCGGAAACTGGAGACAAAGAACAGAGTGGGTCAGCAGCCCAGGAGGAAAGAGATTATCTGCGCAGTGGCTATCAAGCTGATCAAAGTGATCTTCGCCCTGTTACGGGACAAACGGAGCTTCGAGGATACGGCATCCCCTGCTGTCGCAATTGCATAAAATAAAAAAGTGGTTGTGATGGAAGGAAGGACCGTGCTTCTTCGTAGGTCAGAGGGCTTGCCTGATTCAGCTTGGTCAACTTCCACCACCCTTTTCGTCCTGCATAAGGTAAGTTGGGCAGAGGGCCCGCAGAATAAAAGAGGTTAGGTGAAAAGGAATAAAAAGGTCGAAGTATCACCACAACCATTTACAGCTTTAACAGTGTGTAGAAAGAAACGACTTGACTCTCTTCCCTAGAAGAGGAAGGAGTGCTTGCTGAAAACCTACAAGTCTTTTTTGACACCTTGATGTCACCATTCAACATCTTCATTTGAAATCCTTACCCTGCGGAGTCAGCATGTCACCAATTTTTCTTAACTGATTTAAAAGCGATAACCTGGCCCGATCATGATTACGTCGGTATCACGGTTGTAATCCGTGGTAATGCGATTCCAGGAGAGACGTACCAACCAGTTCGGGTTGAAGCGATAGCTCGCCGACAACGTGATAACGCCCGCCACAGCATATCTATCTTCATCGCCGTGTGTGTCAACGAGGAAGTAGGGACCCAAGCCGACTCCAAGGGCTAACTGCTCATCAAGAAAAGCACGGACCAGCCAGGCTTGAGAAAGGATGCCGTTGCGGCGGATGAGACGATTATCACCCTCGTTGAGCCATGCAATAGTCCAGTCTACGTATCGTGCAATACCCCGGCGGTATTCGATGCTCTGAGATAGTGATTCCGGGGAATTTGCGCTGTTGACAGTGGTTTGACCGATCATCACTGTTATCTCGTTATCCGTCGTCTTCACAGGCGGGGGTCCTGCTCCGGACGATGGACCATCTGCCGATGAATAATCGAGTTGGTACCCCACTCCGACCATGGCAGAATATGTATCGATA
>PLMX01000135.1 GCA_003142635.1 Syntrophaceae bacterium
TCAATAAATTTGGCGAAGTTGGGCTAAGCACTAAATCTTAAATTCCAAAAGTGTTTGAGCATTTAGAATTTAGAAGTTGTTTAGAATTTTCATATTAGAATTTAGAATTTAAATGTTATGAAGCTTTTGATGCACATATGCTGTGCGCCATGCACCATATACCCGCTTCAGGAATTGAGAACCGACGGTCACGATGTATGCGGACTGTTTTATAACCCCAATATCCATCCCTATCGCGAATACAGGAGACGTCTCGATACCCTCACCGAATACGCCGATAAATCCGGTTTAAACGTGACATGCGAGGAAGAATATGATTTGGAGGCGTTTCTCAGGAATACTGCATTCAGGGAAAAGGACAGGTGTCGTTATTGTTACTTTGACCGTCTGCAGCGCACGGTTGATATAGCCAAGGAAGGACGGTTCGATGGATTTACCACGACCCTGCTCTATAGCAAGTTTCAAGATCACGCTCTGATTAAGAAGATTGGGGAGAGCCTGGCGGTTGAGCATCAGATAGAATTCTACTATCAGGATTTTCGCATCGGTTGGAGCGACGGAATAAGAATTTCTAGGGAGATGGACATGTACAGGCAACCCTACTGCGGGTGTATCTACAGTGAAAAGGAGAGATTTTTTCCCGTGAGGAAGAGCTCCAAAGGGAAGTCCGCGGAATTTTCCGAATGCAGTTAAGGATGAACCATTGGAATTTTTCGGCTGCTGTCCATGTTGTGATGTCGTGGATATACTGTGTCTTTTCCAACACACAATTGTGGGTCCGCATTATTCACAATTGTGAACGACATGTCAGCAAATAATATGTATATTTAATGCGTTACATGTGTTATAAGTGCGCCCCATAGGTTAAAAACCCCTTGGTATATTAATTGCTATTGAACGAGTATCTTTAATCTAAAATGACCGTAAACATGCACCTGCAAAGAACCATCAAACACGAAATTAACTGCCGGAATATTGGTCTTCACTCGGGAAGAAAAGTCAGCATGACAATAAAGCCTTCCGGAGTCGATCAGGGCATTATCTTCATTCGCAAAGATTTGCCGGGTGATGTGAGGATAAAGGCGGACTTCGAGAATGTCCGTGACACCATATTGGCTACAACCATAGGTCTTAATGGTGCAACGGTTTCAACAGTTGAACATTTGCTCTCTGCGCTTTGCGGTATGGGCGTTGATAATGCCGTTGTAGAAGTGGATGCTGCTGAGATTCCCATCATGGATGGGAGCGCGCTTCCTTTCGTTAACCTCTTAAAGGACGTCGGCACGACGATACAGGATAAATGTAAAAAATTGCTGGTGATCCAAAAGAGGATTTCCGTCTCTGAAGGAGACGGCACGGCCATGTTGCTGCCGTCGCCGGAGTTCAAGATCACCTACGGGATTGATTTTGAGCACCCCCTTATCCGCCAGCAGTCTTATGATATGACTTTTTCCGATGTCGCTTACGAAAGGGACATCTGCCAAGCGCGGACTTTTGGTTTTTTAAAGGATGTCGAATATCTCCAGGCAAAAGGTTTGGCATTGGGGGGATCCCTCCGGAACGCCGTTGTATTGGACGAACGGAGGGTGATCAATAAAGAGGGTTTGAGATGTCACGATGAATTTGTGAAGCATAAGATTTTGGATGCCATAGGCGACCTTTCGCTTTTAGGCATGCCGATCATCGGCCATTTTGTGGCGTATAAATCGGGACACCGGCTAAATAATCTTCTTCTCAAAGAACTGATGGCTCACCAAGAATGCTGGAAGATGGTAAGTCATATTGACAGAGACAGCGGTGAAGATGAATTCAAGTCTCTCAATATTCCGTCTTTCAGTATCCTCGATACAGTAAATGCTCCTATGCCCGTTGCGTGATGTTTTTGTACGGCCTTTCACCCACTGACCCTTCCATAAATTACACTTGCTTTTTATAGCGCAGTTTCTTAGTATACCGTGTAAATAATCAAAACAGTAAATATATCTATAGTTTGATGAAGTGGTAACATGAGACGCATCTTCCGGCTCAGCAATATGTTTCGAGTAGTGAACGGGAAATTTCTCACAATATATTTATGTGCCCCTATGATGACTCATGCCGGCGCAGGGCGCTTGTATGCGTAAACCAGTTCTTCTTTTAGCTGCATTCTTTGCCTGTTATTGTTTTCTTGTTTTCCCCCTAAGTTCATATCGTCGGGACGCGAGGATAGCGGATATTGTCATTACCGACAGTGATGATCAGGTCATGGTCTATGCGAAAGTCACTAACTGTTATACGAAGAGGATGGAATCAGCCATCCTGGCAGGTGTTCCTACGACGTTTACTTTTTTGCTTGATCTTTATCAGGAGAGGCCGAACTCGATCGACGAGAAGATATCCGGTGTGATTGTCAAACAAACAATTAAGTATGACAATGTGAAGAAGGTTTTTTATGTATCGTCAATGGAAGGATATAAGCAATCGGAATTCCAGGATTTTGATGCAGCCAAAAAGGCCATGTCAGAACTGAACGGTATTGTGTTGGCCTCTGCGAAGGATTTGTCGAAAGACAAATCTTACTACGTCATGGTCAAGGCCAGACTTGATAAAATACAGCTTCCCATGCATATGGAATATGTCTTATTTTTCGTCTCACTATGGGATTTTGAGACTGATTGGTACCGACAGAGGATTGGGTAATAGGCATGTTTAGGGACCATTTAATCAAGGATGATCGGGAATTAAGAAGGCGCAGAAGAGAACGCATAATCATTGTTGTCACCATTCTTCTTATTGTCATGGTAAGCCTGCTGGGGGTTCAATTTTCTCGTGCTGGAGCCATTCTTCCCATATCGAACAATGTGCTCATCTTTGGGCTGATACTGAATATCAATATCATCCTGATACTCGTGATTCTTATACTCCTTCTCGTTTTTCTGATAGTCAGAAATGTCGTCAAACTGCTTTTCGAAAGCAAGCGCGGCGTCCTGGGATCGAAGCTCCGGACTAAGCTCGTGGCTGCGTTCGTCGGCTTATCCCTGATTCCTACGGTGACGCTGTTCTTAGTCGCCATCAGCGTCTTTTCATACAGCATAGAGAGCTGGTTTAACATCACAATCGGAGACGCGCTAAACAAGACCGTTGAAGTCGCCCACCTCTATTATCAGCAATCCGCCGATCAAGCTAAATATTATGCCAGGCAGATCAGTTCCGACGTCACGAAAAATCGCCTGTACGATCAGGAGAGGGCGGAATATCTGAAAGCCTTAATTGAACAGCGGCAGAAGAATTATAAGCTGGGGTTGCTTGAGGTTTATTTTAATAACCAAAAAAGGAGCCTCCTCGTAAGGGATCCCGACAATCCCAACATCGAGCCTAAACCGCTCAGCCCGAAGATGCTCGAAGACGTTTTTACAGGNNGTCGTTGCGGTCAATTATCACATCCCCAAAGAGCTTGTAAACAGGATGGGAATCATTTCTAAGACGGCCGAGCAGTATGGGCAGATTACGCTGTTGAAGAATCCCATAAAGTTCACCTATATAATTACACTTTTCATCGTAACGTTTTTAGTCATCTTTTCCGCGACATGGTTTGGACTGTATCTTGCCAAAGGCATTACAGTACCCATACAGGATCTTGCTCTGGCAACGAACAAGGTGGCCCGTGGAGAACTGGACCATCAGATCGATATCGTGGCAGACGACGAAATAGGGATTCTCGTCGATTCCTTCAATAAGATGACCAAAGACCTGAAAAGAAGTAAAGAAGGACTGGAACAGGCGAACATAGACCTTGAGCAGCGAAGAAAGTATATGGAAACAGTTCTCGGCAATGTCTCCGCCGGTGTTGTTTCCATTGATCGCAATGACGTCATTACAATAATCAACAAAGCCGCCGAAGGGATGTTGGACATAAAGACGGAAAAAATCCTTAACAAACGATTCCAGGATGTGTTAATTGCTGAACATCTGGCTTTGGTCGATGAATTGTCCAAGGAATTGAGAGAAAACGGAACAAATTTCATAGAGAGACAATTGGAGCTGATGCTTAAAGGCAAGGTGCTGACCGTGTTGATGACGATAACGCTGATAAGCGACGATGACGGCAACTATATGGGCATGGTGGTTGTCTTCGAAGACCTCACGCAGATCCGCAAGGCCGAAAGAGCGGCTGCATGGAGAGAGGTCGCCCGCAGGATGGCCCACGAGATCAAGAATCCGTTGACGCCTGTCCAACTTTCAGCCCAGCGGTTGCAGAAGAAGTATGCTGAAAGGCTCGGTGATGACGGCGCCATTTTTAACGAATGCACCAAGACAATAATAGATCAGGTTGACGTGTTAAAAAATCTGGTCAATGCCTTTTCCCGTTATGCCCAACTTCCTGTCACGAACCCTGTTCTCAGCGATCTCAATGACGTCATAATGGATTCCGTCGTTCTTTTCCAGGATGCTCACAAAGACATCAATTTTGCATTTCAGACAGATCAGGATATGCCAAAATTGAATATTGACTCAGAGCAGATTAAGCGCGTCATGGTCAATCTTTTGGATAATGCGGTTGCCGCCGTAAGCAAAAATGATGGTCATATTGTGGTCAGAACCACCTTTGATAAGGGCCACAGAAAAGCCAAAGTTGAAGTTGCAGACGATGGTTATGGTGTGCCTTACAGTTACAAGGCGAAGATGTTCGAACCCTACTTTTCCACGAAAAGAACCGGCACGGGGCTGGGTCTTGCTATAGTGAGCACGATTATATCGGATCACCACGGTCATGTGAGCGTCCGGGATAATGTGCCCACAGGGACAATTGTGGCTTTTGAGCTGCCGATCCCGGAGGGCACTGATTCAGCCTAAGGGTTATTAATCGTTTGTCCGATGTAAAATAGATAAACAGGTTTTTGTTGAACTATGCAAAAAACAGTACTGATTGTAGATGACGAAAAGAGTATATGCCAATCTCTCGGGTCCATCCTCACAGATGAGGGATATGACGTCCTGACGGCGGCTTCAGGCGAAGAAGCCCTTAAAATTGTCAAGGAAGAACTGCCGAGTCTTGTTATCCTGGATATATGGCTTCCGGGCATCGACGGCATCGAGACCCTGAAGACGATCAAGGCACAATATCCGCAGATAAGGGTTATAATGATATCCGGCCATGGAACTATTGAAACTGCGGTTAAGGCTACGAAGCTCGGGGCTTTCGATTTTTTTGAAAAGCCCCTTTCCATGGAAAAGGTGATACTCGTTGTCAATCATGTGTTCGAGCTGATTAATCTGGAAGAAGAAAACAAATTATTAAAGCAGAAAATCAGCCAGGACTATGAGCTTACGGGTAACAGTGCTCCGATACTCGAATTGAAAGAAATGATAAGCATCATAGCGCCCACAAATGCATGGATCCTGATAATGGGGGAAAATGGGACCGGAAAGGAACTCGTTGCCCGATCGATACACAAATTGAGCAAGAGGGTATATAAGCCTTTTGTTGAAGTGAACTGCGCAGCCATTCCGGAGGACCTGATAGAAAGTGAACTATTCGGCCATGAAAAGGGCTCGTTTACAGGTGCAACTGAGAAAAAGAGGGGGAAATTTGATCTTGCTCATGAAGGGACTATCTTCCTCGATGAAGTAGCGGACATGAGCCTGAAGGCTCAGGCGAAAATTCTCAGAATTCTTCAGGAAAAGAAATTTGAGCGGGTGGGAGGAAACACGTTCATACCTACGGATGTCAGAGTGCTTGCTGCCACCAACAAGGATCTTGAACTGGAGATGGAAGCGGGCAGATTCAGACAGGATCTCTACTACAGGCTTAACGTCATACCTCTCCGGGTTCCCCCTTTGAGAGAACGGAAAGAGGATATTCCCGTATTGACAAACTGGTTTCTAAAGGAATTCAGTCTGAAAGAACATGAGGATGAAAAGACCATCGCCGATGACGCCTTGGCCAAGCTGATGGAGCATGATTGGCCGGGTAACGTGAGGGAGTTGAAAAATTTTATCGAACGGCTCGTCATCATGATTCCGCAAGACGTGATTGCGGCGAAAGACATTCCTCTATTGACGGAAGGAAGCCATGAAATTCCGGAAGCAGGTCTTCCGTTATTTGCGTCGGACTCTTTCAGAACGGCAAAAATGGATTTTGAGAAAGAATATATAATAAAAAAACTGAAGGAGTTTGACGGAAATATCTCAAAGACTGCGGAGTCCATCGGCTTGGAGCGGAGCAACCTTCACAGGAAAATCAAAAGATACGGTCTCGACGACACACCGAAACAATAGAAGATTAATTTTCCTGCCGGCTCAGATCGGAGAGAGAAAATTTGTTTGAGGGCAGAAATATCAATCCGAGGATGATGATTATTCCCACGCATATGACGTGAAACACAACAGAGAATGTTAAGGCCTCTGCCTTGGGAATTCCGAATAGGGAAAGTCCCAGGATACAGGAATAATGCCAATTACCTACGAAACCCGGCGCCGCAGGTATGCTGATTCCGATCATAAGGATAATCATCACGACAAAGGGAGCGGCAAGCGGCACGGTAAGGCCGAAGGCTAAAAACATGAAATATATCGCAGCGACGTCCATCAGCCATGTCACGATAGATAAAGAGATCACATAGAAGAGCAGTTTGGGTTCAGTTATGATCTTGAATCCGTCGATGAGTTGATGGAACAAATAGTTCAGTTTCAGGTTATATCTTTCGGGGAGCCTCCTGCAAGTCGAATTTAGAACCCTGAGAGACACCTCCCTTTTCAATATCATGAATATCATGCCGATCAATATGACTAGAGTGATAAGGAAAAAAACAATACCGGATCTGATCAGCCACGGCGGAAATGGTGTGAAGAATAACGCAAAAAGGAATATCAATAGTACCGTCAGGCAATCAAAGACGCGCTCCACAAGAATCGTGCCGACGGCGGCGGACATGCGGATATGACATTTCTTTGTGATCAGATAGGGACGCGCCAGTTCACCGAGGCGCGCCGGGATGGCGATAATGGCTAAGAACCCTACGCTTGTGACGGAGAAAAGCGAGAGCTGATCGACCTTGACTATGGGACTCAATATGACTCCCCATCGCACGGACTTCAAGACCTGTAGGATAAACATGATGATCAATACAGGCAGCACATATCCATATCTTATAGTTCTGAAGCCATGAGCGACGTCGTTAAAATTGATGCCCCTGATAGAAAGATAGACGAGAATAGCGCCGAGAGTTATTCCCACCGCCAGTTTTTTTTTCATCACATATTCCTGTCAACGAATAGAGACGGCATGGATTCCGCCGTCACTTCTTTCTCGTGAGGTTATCAGCGATTTTATCATGCAGGAGCTGTGATGCAAGTTTGTCACCTATGACGCCCACCCGAACGGAAACGGTGGTGACATTTTTTGCCTTATAATTTGCGGTAATCTGAACCTTTTCATTTTCAATCATCGCGGTAATTTTTCCTGAACCTATCTCCTTGAGGGGCTCTACATCCAAACCACGCAAATCTGCCACGGTTTTTTCACAGGCTGACCATACCTTGTCGAAAGAATAGTAGTAGTCCGTTTTGAGCTCGCCGTTGATGTAGAAGTATGTTCCCGAACCTGCTCCCATGGCGGCGCCGCCAACTACCGCTGCAGCGCAGCCGGAAGCGAAGAAAATTGCCATGATTAATAATGCCAGCCAGCTTTTTCGTATGATCATAAAACCTCCTTTCCAAGAAAAATCGGGTATTGAAGTTTTTGCTTCTTCACAGTTGTTTCCGTCCGCAACATGAATGCGGATTGATCTCCACGTAACAGCAGTGCAAGAAAAGACGCGGGGATTCTATCTTCGCATAGTCATATCTCGGTCCGGTCCGTGTGGACGAGATGCGGAAACAGCAATTAGTATCTTATAAATGATGTTTTACCAATTGTCCATTTTTTCTTATTGAGAACTTCTTACAGGCGGGCCGTGCCGATGGTTAGTATTGCAGGACTTTCTGCAGCATCTCAAAAGCATTGATTTGCAGGCCAGAGGAGGGTCATGATTCGCCGCTCAATTTGGCAAAATCTTTCAGAAGCTCTTCCTGTTTCTTGCTGAGATTGACAGGTATCTTGACCATAGTTTCAATAATCTGGTCCCCGCGTCCGTATCCTCTCACGTTTGGGATGCCCTTTCCTTTTAGACGAAAGATGGCGCCATTCTGGGTTCCCCGTGTAATGTTGACTTTTTCTGTACCCTTGAGGGTCGGCACCTCAATCGTTGCTCCCAGAGTAGCCTGGACAAATGAAATAGGGATCTGGCAGTATATACTGTTATCTCTTCTCTCGAAAAATTCATGGGCCTCCGCATGGATGAACACATAGAGATCGCCTTGAGATCCTCCGTATTCCCCATCTTCCCCTTCTCCGCGGAGTCTCAACCGCGAACCTGTTTCAACGCCGGCCGGTATCTTCAGATGGACAGTCTTCGTGACTCTCTCCCTGCCCGCTCCCATGCATTCCGGGCACAATTTTGTGATGACCCTGCCCTGTCCCCTGCATTGAGGGCATGTAGTGCTGATCGTGAAGAAGCCACTTGACTGTGTCACCTGGCCTCTGCCTGCGCATTGGCGGCATGTCTCCGGCGCACTTCCCGGTGCTGCGCCCGTGCCACGGCATGCGGAACATCTCTGGGTCTTTTTCACTTCGATATCCCTGGAAGTGCCGAAGGCAGCGTCCATAAACGATATTTTGAGATCATAACGGAGATCGGCCCCGGCACGCTGCGATGTCCGAGACCCCGCATGTCCGGCGCCAAATCCGAAGATGTCCTCGAAGATATCGCCAAAACTTGAAAATATGTCTTCAAAACCCGAGAAGCCTCTGAATCCTGTGCCGTTTAGTCCCTCATGGCCGTAACGGTCATAGATATCCCTCTTCTCGCTATCGCTTAATACTCCGTAAGCCTCAGCCGCTTCCTTGAATTTCTCCTCGGCCTCTTTATCGTGCGGGTTTCTGTCCGGATGATACTGCATGGCCAGTCTTCTGTAATTTTTCTTTATTTCCTCGTCCGTAGCCTGTCGATCGACTCCGAGACAAACATAATAGCAGCGCTTGGTCATCAGTGTTTACCGTCGTCCTCCGATTTGATTATTTCCTTTACGCGTCCGACCATAGCATCATTGCTGCCTTTTTCAAAGGCATAAAGGGCAAATATGTATTTCTTAACCTTTAGGGCACGCTCGCCTATTGTGTTCCAGCTTTCCCCCGGGATTGTTTGCTTCAAAGCCTTCAAGACCTGTTGAAGAAGCATGACATCCCCCGATTGTTCGGCCATGCCTTTGATTGTTTCCAGGCCCTGAACGTAGTTTGCCTTCTGATAAAAATCAATAGCATCGGAGATTTTTCCCTCCTCGAGAAACGCATCTCCGTATGCGATGAGATCCTTCTCGGAAGGGCGCTTTATGTAGAGGATATGCTGTTTTTCTTGATAATTGGACAACTTCTTTAACATTTTTCAATCGCTACTGGGCTTGTATAAAAGTGCTTTTTAAAATAACAACCGTTTTGGATATGTCAAGAGAGATGGCTCTGCTTATGTGACAAGTCTATTTAACGCTTCCTCATACTTTTTCCTTGTTTGTTCGATAATCTCACCAGGAAGGTTTGGGGCCGGCGGTTTTTGGTTCCATTTGATAGAGAGGAGATAATCCCTCAAAAACTGTTTATCAAAACTCTTCTGGGGTCTTCCCTCTTCGTAATCATTTCTCGGCCAGAATCTCGAGGAGTCCGGCGTGAGCAGCTCATCGATCAGGATCAGCCTGTCTTCTATGATGCCGAATTCCATCTTTGTGTCAGCGATGACAATACCCGCCTCTTCGGCATGCCTTGACGCCCTCGCGTAAATCGCAAGGCTTTTTTCAATGATCTTTTTCGTTTCTTCGGAACCGATGGTATCCTCCATCTCTATTCTTGTTATCGGCATGTCATGCTTTCCCTCCGGGGCCTTGGTGGAAGGTGTAAACAGTGCTTCCGATAGCCTCGCGGATTCTCTTAATCCGGGTGGAAGCTTAATGCCTGAAACAGTCCGGTTCTCCAGATAATCCGTCCAGCCTGAGCCGCTTAAGTATCCACGGACAACGCATTCGACNNCCTGTAAGGACCGCACTCACCGGGGAAATCGAATGGATCTGTAGATAAGAGATGGTTCTCGACAATATCAGTCATCATGTTGAACCAGAAAACAGACATTCTTGTGAGTATCTTCCCCTTTCCCGGAATGGGATTCGGCATGATGGCGTCGAATGCGGATATCCTGTCCGTGGCGACGACAAGAAGGCATTTATCCCATTCATAGATGTCTCTGACCTTTCCCCTGCCTTGCAGTTTCAATCCTTTGAAATCGGTCGCAATCATTCCTTTGGCGTCCATCTTGAAATTCCCGTGTCTATTTCATATAAGGGTTGTACATCTTTTCGTGACCTATCGTCGAAGTCGGCATCCTTCCATAGTTATGTCCGGGCAGCACCTTCGTGTCATCAGGCAGTGTCCAGAGCTTTTCTGTGATAGATTTGTGCATCACCGGCCATGAACCTCCGGGGAGGTCGGTTCTTCCCACGGCCTCAACGAAGAGGGTGTCTCCGGTGAAGACATAGCCTTCTGTGTACAATGACATGCCGCCGGGGGAATGCCCCGGGGTGTGGATAACCTTCAGTGAAATGCCGCCCACTGTTATAAGATCCCCGTCATTGACGGTGATATCGGCAGGCGGGGATTGTTCGGCCCCGAACATCTTGAAGACCATGGGTGGNNTATTGCCTGATATGTGATCCACATGTCCGTGGGTATTTACAATGTACTTGATGTTCAATTTGTTCTCCTCGGCCACCTTGATGATGCCGCCGCAATTTGCCGCCGGATCGATAACCAATCCTTCGCCGCTTTCCGGATCACCCACGACGTAGGCGAATATCGCCATGTGGCCGACCTGCATCTGCTTTAGAAACATATGCCTTCCCTCCCGACGCCACTAACAGTTTATTTCCTCAGAGTAAGTGACGGTCAATATTTGCGACTGTTGTCATTCCCATCCTAAAGGCTCGTATCCACGCTCTCTCAGGCATTTCTCCACAAACCTCTTGTGGATCGGGCTTGGTTCGGATGACTTGGATACCCCTCTCACCAGGCCGGCAGCGGCGCCTGCAGCCGCACCCACTGCCGCTCCTCTTCCGAGATGCCCGGTAACGGCGCCCGCAGCCCCTCCGATCACGGTACCTGCTGCCGCTCCCCCCGCCGTATTCTTCGCTACGGTCTTGCCTGCTTCCGACTTAACATATTCAGCCGCCAGACGATCGCAATCTGCAATATCCTTGTGTGCCTGATCTTCTCCGACCATCTTCAAGTGTTCGCTAGGGTAGAGAACCGGGCCGTGTCATGCACAGCCTGACGATATCAAAACGGCCATCAATAGAAAAATTGTTTTCATCGTCGGCCTCCCTGGAAGTTTTTCATCAGTTATTCTATTTTCCCATCTCCATGCCTTTTACTAGCACGGCCCCAAAGAAGCCATCCGTGCGGTGGCGATGGGGATAGCTCCTGAAGCACCCGCCGTCGTCGATCAGGACGGAATTTATCTCATCCGGCGGACGATTACAAATAAAATCAGGATGGCGGTTGGTAAAATCCTCGATCACCGCTTCGTTTTCCTCTCGTGTAATCGTGCAGGTACTGTATATGAGATAACCGCCTTTCTTTAGGTATGCCGCGGCGCTTTCCAATATTGCCTTCTGCAGAAAGGAACATTTCTCGGCATCCGCAGGGAGGGTACGCCATTTTATCTCGGGATTCCTCCTCAATGTGCCGAGACCCGTACAAGGCGCGTCAATAAGGATTCTGTCGAAACTCTCGAAGAAGGCCTTCCCTAGACTTTCTCTGGCGTCTCCCACCTGTGCGTCCACAATGACAGCATTGAGCCTGCTTACGTTCTTGCGCAGCGCGTCGATTTTTTTCCTGCTGATGTCGAGGGCCAGAATGCTCCCGCGGTTCTCCATAACCGCCGCCAGGTGGGCGGTTTTCCCTCCCATGCCGGCGCAGAGATCAAGGACGATCTCCCCCGGTTGCGGGGAAACGAGGCGGCCAATCAACTGAGAGGCCTCGTCCTGGACCTGAATACCCCCCGAGGTATAACAGTCCGTTTCTCTCACGGACGTATGCCGATTTGATATATTAAGACCATCAGGAGAAAATGCGGTCTCTCTTGCGTCAAATCCGTGCTGAGACAGTTCGTCCTTTGTCCGCTTGCGTGTTGTCCTGAGTGTATTCACCCGCACTGTTACAGGGGGGACTTGATTGTTCGCTCTGCAGAGAGCCGCGGTTTCTTCTATGCCGAACATTTCGATCCATTGTTTTACCATCCACAATGGATGCGAATGGACGATGGAGATATGATGTGCCGGGTCATTCCCAATCTCGGGATATGGGATATGATCTTTCTTGCGGATGAAATTTCTCAGGATGGCATTTACCAGTCCTGAGCCTCTCCCGCGCATCTTTTTTGTTATCTCAACTGCCTCATTCACGATGGCGAAGTCCGGTATCCGTTCGGTGAATAGCATTTGGTAGAGGGCTGTTCTCAGGATGTTTCTTATGCTCACATCCATGGCGTCGAACTTCCCTCTGTAGATGTGTCCGATAACCCAATCCAGGTTGCCCCTCATCCGGAGCGTGCCATAGACGATCTCCGTGATTAACCTTCTGTCCTCGATCTTCATCTGAGGGTGCGCCGAATGAGAGGCATCGAGCAGTGGTTCTGCGTATGCGTCTTCTTCCTCCACACGATTCAGGATTTCGACGGCCATGTGACGAGGCGTCTTTATCATCATGCCCTCAACTTAGAGTGTCCCCCGGCGCCATGCGAAAGCCCCTCAGAAAATCCAGAATAGACATTCTCTTCTTGTTTTCGAGTTGAACCTCCTGCAAATACACATATCCATTTCCTGCGGCAACGGGAAGGCCCTTTCGCGTCACCGTGCCGATTCTTCCCGGTGATTCCGGCGAGGGAACTTCTTCTCCCACAGCTGAAAATATCTTCAGCATCTTTCCTTTGCAGAAGGTATATGCACAGGGCACAGGCGAGAGCCCTCTGATGAGGTTTACCGTTTGTCGGGTATCGGCATCCCACCGTATCAGGCCGTCTTCTTTCGTGAGCCGGGGCGCATATGTGACCTGCGATGCATCCTGGGGTCTGCGTGTGGAGTCACCGCCCGCAACTATATCAATTGTCGCCAAAAGGAGTCTCGCCCCCGTAACTGCCAGCCTTTCATTAAGCTTCCCGAATGTTTCCATATGCTCGATCATGGTCTCTTCCTGCGTGAGAATATCGCCCGTGTCCATCCCTTCGTCCATGAGCATGATGGTTACTCCGGTCTTCACTTCTCCTCTGATAATAGCCCAGTTGATCGGAGCTGCGCCCCTGTATTTCGGGAGCTGAGATGGATGCACATTTATGCAGCCCATCTTCGGTATTTCGAGAATCGCACGGGGCAGTATCTGGCCGAAGGCCGCAACAACGGCCAGATCAGGATGGACGCCGGTCAAGTAATCTGCAAATTCCTTGTTTCTCAGGTGTTCAGGTTGAACGACAGGAATGCCGTATTTTTCAGCGATGACCCTTATCGGCGGCGGGGCGGGTATCCTGCCTCTGCCCTTTGGTCTATCCGGCTGGGTCACGACGGTGACGATCGGGTAATCGTTGCTTATTAAACTGTCGAGGGAGGGAACTGCGAATTCCGGCGTTCCCATGAAGGCTATTTTTGGTTTGGTCATCTCTGCCGTCTCTTCGAGTCAGAATCAATAAATTTCATTACCGCGCAATTCTCATGCGAGCGAGAATCTCAAAAGCGATGTCAGAACAAACGCAAAAACTATAAGAGAACCTGCCTCTTATGTCAAGGAAAAGGCCAGTAATGTGGCATTATGACGGAAAACATTACGCTTCGGCGCTTAAATAAAAAACCCGCCGGAACGTGAATTCTACAGCGGGTCGTGTCATTTTAAAAGATGAGTTATTCCTTCTTTTCTTTCTCTCCCTCCTTTTCGTCCTTCTCAGGCTTTGCAACTTTTCCTGTCATCAGGTATTCATGCATGCTGGCGGCGGCTTTTTTTCCCGCGCCCATGGCGGAAATGACGGTCGCCGCACCGGTGACGATGTCGCCTCCGGCAAACACGCCCTTCATGGACGTTTCCATGGTGTCGGGATCCGCCTCCAGTGTGCCCCAGCGGGTTGTCTTAAGCCCCGGTGTCGTCATGGCAATGAGCGGATTGGGCCGGTTACCGAGGGCGGGAATCACCGTATCGCATTCAATGATGAATTCGCTTCCTTTGACGGGAATCGGTCTTCTGCGGCCCGAGTCATCCGGTTCGCCAAGCTCCATTTTGATGCACTCAATCGCCTTCACCCTCCCTTGCTCGTCGCCGATCACGCGCACGGGGTTTGTAAGAATCATGAGCTTCACGCCCTCTTCCTCGGCGTGGTGGATCTCTTCTGCACGAGCGGGCATTTCATTACGACTGCGCCTGTACACAATAATGGACTCCGCTCCGAGCCTCAAGGCAGTCCGCGCCGAATCCATGGCGACGTTTCCACCTCCCACGGTAATGACCTTTTTGCTCCGGATGGGTGCAGTCCCGTACTCAGGAAACCGGAATGCCTTCATAAGATTTGATCTTGTAAGATACTCGTTTGCAGAGTAGACGCCAACAAAATTTTCACCCGGTATGTCCATAAACATGGGAAGTCCTGCACCTGTCCCTATAAAGATGCTATCAAAGCCTTCTTTGAAGAGCTCTTCCACGGTGCGGGCCTTGCCCACGACATAATCCGTGAGGATTTCGACTCCGAGCCTTCTCAGGTAATCAACCTCGTATTTCACGATTGCTTTAGGAAGACGGAATTCGGGGATGCCGTACACAAGTACACCTCCGGTCACCTGGAGAGCTTCAAAAATAGTGACCTTGTGCCCGAGCATCACGAGATCACCCGCTACGGTGAGGCCTGCAGGTCCGGCGCCTATGATGGCAACCTTCTTTCCTGTGGGAGGAGGGAGCTCCGGCAGTTTGGTGTTTCCCGACCTTCGCTCGAAGTCCGCCGCAAACCGCTCCAGACGGCCGATTGCCACCGGTTCGCCTTTCTTCCCCAGGATGCACAGTATCTCACATTGTGTCTCCTGCGGGCAGACGCGGCCCGTGACAGCAGGCAGGGTATTTTGCTCCTTTAGCTTCCATGCGGCTTCGATGAACTTGCCTTCTTCGATGAGCTTGATGAAATCCGGTATCCGGATATTTACCGGACAACCTGTAATACAGAGAGGCTTCTTGCATTTGAGGCAACGGCTGGCCTCTGCCATCGCAAGCTCTTCTGTGTAACCGTAAGGCACTTCTTCGAAGTTGCTCCTTCGTCGTCTCGGATCCTGCTCCGGCATTTTCTGCCTGGGGATCTTCGGCTTCTTTTCTTTCTCTTTTGGTTCCATGTTTTTTTCCAATCTCAGGTTAATCCAAGGATAACAAGTTCAAAAGCAAAGATGACAAGATCATGCCCGCATGCACACATGGTCTATGCCATGGTCGTGTGCGGGGCGCGGATCCTGCGGTATAGCTTGCACTTCTTCCAGCTTGAAGGCGGCCTGCCTCTGCATTAACTCGATCCAGTCGATTTGCAGCCCGTCGAGGAACGGTCCGTCTACGCAAGAGAACTTCGTAACCCCTCCCACACTCACGCGGCAGCAGCCGCACATGCCTGTCCCATCCACCATCAGAGGGTTCATCGCTGTCATGGTCGGTATGCCCAGTTTCCTGGTCGCGTCGCAGACGAGCATCATCATGAAGGTGCAGCCGATGATGTATGCCTGATCAATCTTTTCTCCCCGGTCCGCGAGCATGGAGATCGCTTCCTGTATCCCGCCCTTCATGCCCGCCGAGCCGTCCTTGGTAACTATAACCAGTTCATCGCAGGCGGCGGAGAGCTTATCCTGCCAGTGGAGCAGGTAGTGGCTCGATGCTTCTTCAATACAGATCACCCTGTTTCCGGCTTCTTTCATCACTCTCGCGATAGGCAGAATGGCTCCCACACCAAAACAGCCGCCGCCCAGGACCACAGTCCCGAATTTTTTCACTTCCACCGGACGCCCCAGGGGACCTGCAAAATGGGCGAGATATTCGCCTGCCGTGGTGTTCGCAAGTTCCCGGCTTGAGCGTCCCATTTCGAGGGTCACCATGGTAATTGTTCCTTTTTCACGGTCGAAGTCTGAAATGGTGTAGGGGATACGCTCGGAGGTTTCCTCTACCATGGCGATGACAAATTGACCGGGCTGACATTTTTCGGCAATCACCGGCGCGTGAACAGTTACCATGTGCGTGTTCGGCACGATCTCGCTTTTTTCCAGGATCCGGAAACGTTTCCCTTCTTCCACGGCAACGGGAGCCGCTTCTTTTTCTTCTTTTTCTTGAGCGGTAAAGAAGATGCGCATGGCGGTGACTATGTCGCTCATCGCATGGCCTCTGTACATCCGGGGAATGGCGGACACTTTATCGAGCGGGGAGGGCTCCGGAGCGGCGGGCGGCGCTTCCTTGACCTTTGAGGTTGCCATTTCCTTGGCGATGTCGTCAGATGTTCGAAAATCGAAACCGCTCGCGCCCATTTTCTTGGCGATATCGCACACGACCTTCCAGTCAGGCAGCAGCGTCTTCGGCGCTGCGGCTTGAGCAGACATGGTCTTGATCTGACCCGAGGCATTGAGGAAAGTGCCGTCGGTTTCCACGAGCCCGGCAACAGCAAAAATAACGTCCGCGGATTTCTCTGTCCTCGAAGGGAACATATCGGAGACGATCAGGACGTCGAGTCCTTTGGGTCTCGTGCCCTGGAGGTAATCACCGAGAGCATAAAGCGCCTTGACGGTTCCGCCGGCTATCGCATCTGGAAGAGCGGCAGGCTCCACTATAAAGCTGGCCGATTTCATGACCTCTTTGGTGAATTTTCTCAGTACGTAGAGTTCCTCTCGCGTCGCTGAAGAGGGGGCGATCATTGCAAACTGGCTGCCCGGGTATGCCTTGAGACTATTTGCCGCGAGATCAAGGGCATCCTCATAGCCGGTCTTGATAAGACCGTCGGCCACACGTATCTGGTGCGAGGTGAGTCTGTAGCGGCTGTCAAGAAGCTGGGGCAATACAAACCGGCCGACAGCACAGATGCGGGCATCCCGCGTGAAGGCCGTCATCCCGGAGCTGATCACTTTTCCGTCCTTGGTCTTAAGGCGAACCGAGCATCCCACAGGGCAGAGTATGCAGGCGGAATCTTCTGTACGGTCCGCTGCACCGTACCACTTGGCATACCGATCGCTCATCGCGCCCGTAGGACAGATGTCCACGCACGCGCCGCAGAAACGGCAGTCGGTCTTGGCATGAGGCTGGTCAAAGGCCGTTGAAATCCGGGCTTCCTTGCCGCGTTCCACGAAGGCAATGGTCCCGGCGGTGTGGATCTTTTCACAGATCCGGGCGCATCGTCCGCACAAAACACACAGGTTATAATCCCTGTCCATGAAAGGGTCCATGTGTTCGACAGGCAGATGCTTGTAGATGATGGGCACTTCCAGATCGTCGATCTTGTATTCGTCGGTAAGTTTCCGGAGTTCACACTGGTCCCGGTTGCTGCAGAATGCGCAGCGCGTCGCTCTGCCGCTCTTGAACGGGCGGGGCCGGTACTTTTCGCATGGCTCGCGATGGAGGCAGACGAGGCACGGGCTGGTATGCCCGCTTAGCAAGAGTTTGATAACTTCCTTGCGGAGATCGATGATGACCGGAGAAGATGTCTTGACCACCATGCCTTGAGCTGCAGGCGTGGTGCAGGACGGCGGGTATCCCCTCATGCCTTCAATCTCAACTATGCAGAGCCGGCAGGCACCGTAGGGCTCCAGCGCCGGGTGGTCGCAGAGAGTGGGGACTTCGATACCGGCTTTCCGCGCTGCCGTAAGGACCGTGTCTCCTTGTTCCACTTTAACCAGATTCCCGTTAATCGTAAGGGTTATTTCACTCATTCTCAAATCTTCTCCTGCTTTATAGGCGTTCTGCCGCCCGTTATTTTCCCGTTACCATGCACGTGGTAAGCAAAGGGTGGGAGAATTCTTCCCGTCAGATGAGATCCCTCCCACTAAACAATTTCGACATCGCACCTGAGGCAACGGCACGCCTCCAGGACAGCGATTGTCTTCTCGTAGCCAAGTTCGACTTCTTTGAAGTTTTTCTTCCTGTCGCCAACGTGCAGCTCAGGCATCCGTGCCTGCGGCGCCTCTTCGGAGTCTTCATCGATGACCAGCGGCACATCGATAAATTCATCCGGCGCTTCCATGTATGCCGGTTCGTTGTTGATCTTCCTGATATACGCGTCCATGTCACGCGCCGCCTGGTGTCCTTGAGCGATAGCGCCGATCACCGTGTCCGGTCCTGTCAAAGCATCGCCGCCGGTGAAGAACTTCGGGTTGGACGTCTGGGACTTGCTTCCGTCTGCAAGGTCGAAAGTTAACCACTTGCTTATACTCACGCCGCTTTCCGTGGGCACGAAGGTCATATCCGGCACTTGCCCGATGGCTGCAATAACGGTGTCTATATTCAGAGTGAATTCAGATTTCTCGATTGCTACTGGCCTCCTACGCCCGCTCTTGTCAAATTCAGTCAGTCTCGTTCGCTGACAGGTGATGCCGCTTACCTTACCTTCTTTTCCGGAGATATTCAGAGGGATAACAAGAAATTTAATCTTGATCCCTTCGTCTTCAGCAGCAAGAATTTCTTCTTCCGCTGCGGGCATATCTTTTTTCTCACGTCTGTAAAGAATGGTCACATCAGCGCCGAGCCGCTGTGCGACACGGGCGGCATCAATGGCTGAATTGCCGCCACCGATAACGGCTACCTTTGAGCCGAGTGTCTTCTTGCCGCTTAACCAAGCCTTTTCATCGGTATTGAAGTCTCTCAGAAATTCGACGCCGCCGTAGACACCTTTAAGATTTTCTCCCTCGACGCCCATCGGCTGGCTCTTATGAGCTCCCGGAGCCATAAAGATATAATCGAAATTCTTGCTTACCTGTGCAAAGGAGATGTCTTTGCCCACGCGCGTGTTGCATTTGATTTCCACGCCCAGAGATTTTATGTTGTCGTTGATCTCATCGGCCAGGGTCTTCCTCGGAAGTCTGTAAGCGGGGATAGCCCAGCGGAGCATTCCGCCGGGTTCGGAGAGTTCTTCAAACACAGTCACCTTATATCCTCTGAGGGCCAGGTCGCGGGCCGCCGTCAGCCCCGCGGGGCCCGCGCCGATCACTGCAATCTTTTCCTTTCTTGTGACTGGCACCAGTGCCGTCTGCGGCTTGGGTGCGTTGTCGGTGATGAACCTCTTTAAAAATTTGATGGCAAGCGGCTCATCGAGATTGCCCCTGCGGCATTTCGCCTGGCATTTATGGTCGCACACCCTTCCGCAAACAGAAGGGAAGGGATTTGTCTTCAGCATGATCTTATAAGCGTCACCGAAGCGTTCCGCCCGGATGAGGGCAATATACTTGGGCACGTCCATCCCTGCGGGGCACGTGTGCTGGCACGGTGACTTAAAGAGTGCTGCACATACGACGGCCCTGCATTTCTTATCGACAATATGTTCCACATATTCATCCCTGAAGTAGCGAAGAGTACTGAGGATGGGGTTCGGAACCGTCTGCCCCAAGGCGCACAGGGACGTGTTCTTCAACGTCATGCCGATTTTTTCAAGAAGGGCCAGATACTCGAGCTTGCCTCTTCCCTGCGTAATCTCCGTCAGGATATGGAGCAGGTGCTGGGTGCCCATCCTGCAGGGGGTGCACTTGCCGCATGATTCTTTTTCCGTGAAACTGAGGAAGTACCGCGTGATATCCACCATGCAGGAATCTTCATCCATGACGATCATTCCGCCGGAACCCATGATGGAACCTACCTTTGCCAGCTCTTCATAATCCACAGGCATGTCGAGGTACTTCACGGGGATGCAGCCGCCGGAAGGTCCGCCGGTTTGGACGGCCTTGAACTGCTTGTCGTCGAGTATGCCGCCGCCGACATCAAAGATGATGTCCCCAAGCTTGATGCCCATGGGAACTTCGATCAAGCCAGTGCGGTTGATCTTTCCGGCGAGGGCAAATGTCTTCGTCCCCTTGCTCTTTTCCGTGCCGTAAGAGGAGAACCAGGATGCGCCCCGATTCATGATCTCGGATACATTGGCCAGAGTTTCGACGTTGTTGATGTTGGTTGGCTGGCCATGCAGACCGGCCTGAGCGGGGAACGGGGGCCTGGGTTTGGGCATTCCCCGCTGTCCCTCAATGGACGCCATTAGCGCCGTCTCTTCACCGCATACAAAGGCTCCGGCGCCTTCCTTAATCTTGATGGAGAGATCGAATCCGGACCCGAGGATATTCTTCCCGAGGAAGCCGTGCTCTTCCATCTCTCGAATTGCTCCTTCGATGCGCTCTATCGCCAGAGGATACTCTGCCCGGGCGTACACAATGGCGTAGTTGGCGCCGATGGCATAGGCTCCGATGGCGAGTCCTTCGAGGACGGCATGGGGGTCGCTCTCCAGGGCGGCCCTGTCCATGAATGCGCCGGGGTCTCCCTCGTCGGCGTTGCAGATCATGTACTTGACGTCGCTTTTGTTCCCTCTTGCCAGTCCCCACTTCACCCCTGTCGGGAATCCGGCTCCTCCCCTACCGCGGAGGCCGGAGTTCCTGATCTCCTCGATGACCTTTTCAGGCCCTATTTGTAGGGCCTTATTGAGGCCGGAGTAGCCGCCTCTTGCGATGTAGTGATAGATATTGGAGGGGTCGATGATGCCGCTGTTCCTCAAGACCACGCGGACCTGTTTACTCACCATGGGTAGCTCTTCAAAGGTGGGGACGCCTTCGACTCTTTTCTGACCGAAGGTGCAAAGCGCGAGATCTGGTCGCGGGTTTCTTTTTACGATTACATCCTCGATGAGCTCAGGAACTATCTTTTCCGTGACTCCTCCGTAAAGCACACGGCGTCCGTCGGGAGTTGCGATCTCGATGCACGGTTCGGCATAACAAAGGCCGAGGTCCCCGACTTCGACGATGTTTGCCTCAAGAGACCGGCTGGCCAGTTCCTTTTTGAATTTTTCCCAGACCTCCAGCGCTCCGGCTGCGCGGCCGCATGTTGCGGCTCCCACGAGGATTCGTGGTTTATCAAAAGTGTTGAAAGCTTCCCATTCCTGCTGGGCTTTCTTCTTGATGGCTTCGAAATTCATTCGTATTCCTTTAATATATTCTTTATCTTCTTGGGGTTCATTCTACCGTATACCTTTTTATCCACAACCACTACCGGCGAGAGCGCGCAGGATCCGAAACAGGCGACACGCTCCAGGCTGAACTTATAATTCTCCGTAGTCTCACCAGCCCGTATATGCAGGTGGCGGCTTACCTCGTCCATGATGCGCGATCCCCCTCTCACATGGCAGGCTGTGCCAAGGCATACTCTCACGTTGTGATCACCCGGTCTGGAGAACTTGAACTGGGTGTAGAAAGTAGCCACTCCATAAAGGCTGCTTTCAGAAATGCAGAGGTAGTCTGCAATGCCTTCCATGGATTCCGGGGTGAGATACCCGTACTCGCCCTGCACCGCCTGAAGGATAGGGATAAGGTTGTCGCGGCTCTTATCAAAGCTCCCAAGTACATCCTGCAGTTCTCTTGTCATTTGATTAGAATAGGCCTCCTTCATCTGTCACTCAAAACGAGAAACTCCCTATATGAATTCGCCAGTAAAGTCAAGCCGAAAGTGGGCGGAGAGAATACGTAAGATCGCAGTAGATGATCGCTGTCAACTGTATTAATGACAGGAAATCAAACGATATTGGTGTATTGCATTTCCCCAGCAACGACAAACGGCGTTTTTTCCTTGACTTCCAAAAACATATAAAGTACGAAACCAGAAAGAATGACTGTCCCTAACCATTCATTTTTGTTCGATATGCCCTGATGGTTTTCTCAACATGCGGATGGGGCTAATTGCGTCCATGTGGCGGCATTTCGAAGGTAATAGCGGAAAATTGCATACCGTCATGTGAGAAATAAGCACATCAATTTAAGGAGGCGGAAAATTGGCTGATCAAATGATGGCAATCGCCATCCTGCTACCTGTTGCGGCAGGATTTATCGTTCTGGCTGTCCGCAATTACTATGTGCGAAACATCATTGTTATTGCAACAGCGATAGTTCTAATTGCTAACAGCATCCTGCTCGCGCTGAGAGGTCCCTTTACATACACGCCGGGCGGCTTTGACTGGGGCCTGCTTATTACCATCCTGGACTATGCTATTCTCATCTTTTATCTTTACGTGGGCATAACACTGCGGAACTGGCTGGTTCTCATCTTCGCCCTCACACAGATTCTCCCGCTTGCATATTTTGAATTTATCATGAAGGCCCATGTTGAGGTGGCGCCTGCTTTTGTCGTTGATCATTTGGCCCTTGTCATGACCCTGGTTATTTCCATAATAGGGTCACTCATATGCATATTTGCTCTGCGATACATGTATGACCACGAGCACCATGCCGGGATTGAGAAATCCAGGCAGTCGAGATTTCTTTTCTGGCTCGTTCTGTTTTTGGGCGCCATGAATGGTCTTGTGTTTGCGAATAATTTAGTCTGGCTTTACTTCTTCTGGGAAGTGACCACATTATGCAGCTTCCAGCTGATCTCGCACGATAGAACGAAAGAGGCGATACACAACGCGGCGCGTGCCGTATGGATGAATTCCACGGGTGGGACTGCCTTTATTCTGGCCATAATCTATCTTTATGCAACGCAGGGGGGCTCGTTCGCCCTTTCCGTACAGAACATTATCGGAGGAGGCATCCAGTCTTCTCTTGCCGTGCTGCCGATTGCGCTCCTCTGCTATACCGGTTTTACCAAGGCGGCACAGATGCCCTTTCAGAGCTGGCTTTTGGGAGCCATGGTCGCGCCTACACCCGTATCCGCCTTGCTGCATTCCAGTACTATGGTCAAAGCCGGGGTCTACCTTGTTCTCAGGCTCGCTCCTGTCTACGCAGGGACATATTTGAGTGTCATCATTGCCATTGCCGGGGCATTCACCTTCTTTGCAGCGTCCGCGCTGGCAGTTAGCCAGTCCACAGGCAAGAGGGTCCTGGCATACTCCACAATCGGCAACCTCGGTTTGATCATTGCGTGCGCGGGGATTAATACGCCTCTTTCCATTGCCGCAGCAATTCTGCTCATCATTTTCCACGCCATCTCAAAAGGACTGCTCTTTCTCTGCGCCGGCACGATTGAGCATCAGATCTGGAGCCGTGATATCGAAGACATGGAGGGCCTTGCCGCCAAGGCGCCTCTCACCACACTGATTACCGGAGTCGGCATACTGTCCATGTTTCTTCCACCCTTCGGCATGCTCCTCGGCAAATGGATCGCCATGGAAGCCGCCTACATGGTCCCGCTCGCGGCAGTCTTCTTCGTGCTCGCGAGTACCCTGACGATGGTCTTCTGGACAAAGTGGCTCGGGCGGCTTCTCCAGGTCCTGCCGAAGATAGAGAGACCTTTTGAAAAATTGTCACTGAGCTACTCTGTGCCCTTATGGACCTTGCTGATCGGCATATTCGTAGTCGGTATGGGGGTTGGTCCGATCTATCAGAATTTCCTCCGCGCTGCGACGAACGACGTCGTTTCCGGCAATCAGATTATTGCCCTCGGTTTGAATAACCTTATACTGACAACGCCCTCTTTTATGCAGAGGGAGATTCTGGGTCTTTTCCCCGTGTGGCCGCTCTACCTGATTCTGATTGTTGCCTTGCTCCTGCCNNGCCGAAGCGGATCGCAAAACTAAATTCCAACTGGGCGGCTATTATTACCGGAGTGCGTTGGGCGAAAAAAGGGTGAATCCCTGGGCAAACGCGATAGCCATCTTACTATTGGTCATTATGCTCGGATGCGGGGTGATTGCTATATGATGATTAAACAGTTCCTCTTTGTCCTTTTCATTTTGGTGGGGGCTCCTATTGTCGGTGGTTTGCTTTTTGGCATCGACCGCAGGATAACGGCGCGCATGCAGGGTCGATATGGTCCTCCCTTCATTCAGCCGTTCTACGACTTCTTTAAGCTCCTGGGGAAAGAACAGATTGCCGTAAGCAGGCTGCAATTCGTCTGGATCTACGGATACCTGGTCTTTATGATAGCGAGTCTGGTTTTTCTCGTCATGAAATCGGATTTTCTCCTCCTCGTGTTTCTCCTCGGGTTTGCCGGCGTCTGCCTGGTTTTGGGCGGCTTCAGTACGAAATCCCCCTATGCTCATTTCGGAGCGAACCGGGAGTTGATGCAGATCCTGGCGTATGAGCCCGTGCTGCTTCTTCTGGCGATCGCGATTTACGCCCAGAACGGAAGTTTTCTCATAAGCGACATATTCAGACAGGATAAACCTTTGCTCTTCACGCTCTGGCCGTTGTTCCTGGCAGTTCTTTATGTGTTAACCATAAAGATGCGTAAATCGCCGTTTGACATTTCTACATGTCACCACGGCCATCAGGAAATTGTGAAAGGAGTGACTACCGAATACTCCGGGCCTTATTTCGCCATCTATCATCTGGCGGAGTGGTACGAGATCATCCTGCTTCTTGGAATCATCTCTCTCTTCTGGACGAACCCGCTGTGGGTGGGAATCTTGATTGCCCTGGCTGCATTCTTGCTGGAACTTTTCATTGACAATATTACCGCGAGAATGACGGTTGGCTGGATGATCCGCTTGAGCTGGTCAGTGGGATTGATCCTCGGAATAATTAATATAGCGTATATCTATTACACGAAGGGGGTATCTTAAGAACTATGGGATTGATACAAAGGTCTCGCGTTAAATCGCCATGGATTCTGCACTTTGACAACAGTTCCTGCAATGGTTGTGACATAGAGATACTTGCCTGTCTGACTCCTCTTTATGATGTGGAACGATTCGGTATGGTTAATATGGGAAATCCCAAGCATGCTGACATACTTCTGATTACGGGGCCCGTTAACATGCGCACAGCCAGGGTCTTGAAGAATCTGTATGAGCAGGTTCCCGATCCTAAGGTGGTCGTCTGTGTCGGAACATGCGCCTCCACCGGCGGCGTATTCCACAACTGCTATAATGTTTTGGGCGGCGTAGACAAGGTTATTCCGGTTGACGTATACGTCCCCGGCTGCTCCGTGCGGCCGGAGGCGATCATAGACGGCGTCCTAATGGCCCTGCAAAAGTTAGCGAAGCTCTGAGGGAGTAGGGAATGGAAAATATAAGGGAGATTAAGAAAGACGAATTATTAGCGGAAGGCAGGAAATTTCTGGATGCAGGCGGGAAATTCGTGACGGCTGTATGCAGCGACCTGGACCAACACCTGGAAGTGACGTACTTCTTCAGCCATGATGCCGGGACGGTTATGCACGGTCTGCGTTATAAAGTTACAAAGGATGAAGAGGTCCCAAGTTTCTCCGGCGTCACCCTTGCCACCGTACTTATTGAAAATGAAATGAAGGAATTGTTCGGCTTAAAAGTAACGGATCTCGCCATTGACTACGGCGGACACTTGCTTTTAGCTCATGATAGTCCCGTTACACCTCTTTTGAAAACGTACAAGGTTACGTCGACTACTGCGAAAGGAGATAGTTAATGGTTACACGCACAACGGTACCCTTTGGGCCGCAACACCCGGTACTGCCTGAACCTATACAATTGAGAATCTCTTATGAAGATGAAACAGTTGTAGAAGTGGTTCCGGTAATCGGTTACGCCCATCGGGGAATAGAAAAAGCATGTGAAATAAACGAATACGCCAAAAATATCTACCTCTGTGAGCGTGTTTGAGGGATCTGCAGCTACATCCACAGCGTGTCTGTGGTCGAAGCGATGGAGAGGTTGTGGCCGGTAGAATTATCACCCCGGACAAAATACCTGCGCACTATCTGGGCGGAGATGGCGCGCGCCCATAGCCACCTTCTCTGGCTGGGGCTGTTGGCAGACGCCTTCGGTTTTGAAAGCATGTTCCTGCAGTTCTGGCGCATACGGGAGCGCGTCCTGGATCTCATAGAGATGACTGCCGGACACAGAGTCATTCCCTCGGTGAATATAGTCGGCGGTGTGCGCCGGGATATAAATGCGGAACAGAAAAAGGTCGTCCTGGATGCGCTACCCACAATCCGCAAAGAGTGCGAAGATTTGATAAAGGTTGTGGTCAATGACTATACGGTGAAGTCCAGAACCGTCGGTGTCGGCGTCGTAACAAAGGAGCAGGCCTTCCTGCTGGGATGCGTCGGCCCTGTGCTGAGAGCGAGTGGTGTCCGTGAAGATGTCCGCTTAACAAAATACGATGCATATGGTGAACTCAGTTTTGAACCTATAGTAGAGACCGGCGGAGACTGCTATGCCCGCGCGCTGGTGAGGGCGAGGGAACTCCTCCAGTCCGTCGATCTTCAGATTGAGGCGTTGAATAAATTACCCGAAGGTGAAATAGCCGCGAAAGTAAAGGGAAACCCCCCAGCCAACGAGGCGATCATGCGTACGGAAGCTCCGAGAGGAGAGCTTTTCTATTATGCGAAAGGAAACGGTACGCGCAATCTGGAGCGTATGAAAATCAGGACTCCGACGTTCAACAATCTTCCATCGTTGTTAGTCATGTTGCCCGGAAGTCAATTGCCCGATGTACCGGTGATTGTCCTCTCTATTGATCCATGCATCTGCTGCATGGAGAGGTAAAAGGCGAAAGGAGTGTGTGAATAGATGCCCTTCATGTTACCCACAATTTTGAAAAACCTTTTCACCGGATATGCGACCCGGATGTATCCGGTGCAGGTACGGGAGCCTTTCGAAAACGCCCGGGGCCACGTAGTATTCCTGGATGACAAGTGTACTATGTGCGGCGCATGCGCCCTTCGCTGTCCGTCAGTCGCAATTACAACAGACAAGGAAAAGAACGAGATGGCATTCTACCCTCTCAGGTGCATAGTCTGCGAGGTTTGCGTCCACGTCTGCCCCTCTGACGCCATAGAATTGATTTATAAATGGCGTCCCTCCCTCTATGACAAGCCCGTTGAGCTGCATAAGTCTACGCGGCTCGCGCATCTGCGTGAAAGCGCCGACAAAGCCAAGGAAGGTGCGGAAAAAGCGAAAGACTGAAAGTTGACTTCTCAGTGCGGAATAATGAAGCAGGCAGGACGACACTCGACGTCTTGCCTGCTTTTTTTTGCAGCCGTGTACGTGCAGCTTAACAAATTCGAGGGACAAGTTCACCCGTCGGCAGGTCAAGCTCCCTTGCCCCGCCTATGACAGTGTTGAGCAGGAGACGCCCGCGGCCCTTCTTGCCCACTTCCCCTACGACGGCGGCGGCTCTGCCGTACTTGTGCGCCGCCATTACCTGCAGGATTTTCTCAGTATCTTCGGGCGGGCAGAATACCACCATCTTTCCCTCATTTGCGAGAAACAGCGGATCAACGCCGAGGATCTCACACACGCCCCTTACATCTTCCCGCACCGGTATATTTCTTTCGTCGATTACGATTTGGCAGCCGGACTGTTCTGCAATTTCGCACACGATTGCACCGAGACCGCCTCTTGTTGCATCTCTCATGCAGTGAATATTGGGACTCGCACAGAGGATGCTTTCCACGAGCGAATTGAGGGGGGCCGAGTCGGAGACGATCTCGGACTTAAAACCGAGGTCCTGACGCTTACACAGTATGGCGGCGCCATGATCTCCAATAGTCCCGTTAATGATGACTTTATCTCCGGGCATCACACTTCGGGGAGAGATTATGCCTTTGTACTTGATGAGGCCGATCCCGGAGACGTTGATGAAAATCCCGTCCGCGGCTCCCCTAGCCACGACCTTGGTATCTCCTGTAACAATCTGTACACCGGCTGTTGCCGCAGCCTGCGCCATGGACGCAATAATCTTTTCCAGATCATCCATGGGGAAGCCTTCTTCGAGAATGAAGCCGGCGCTGAGAAAAAGGGGAATTCCTCCGCACACGGCAATGTCATTGACTGTTCCGTGTACAGACAGGGAACCGATATCGCCGCCGGGGAAGAAGATAGGACTCACCACATAAGAATCGGTGGAAAAGCAGAGCTTAACACCGCCTATATCAAATACGGCGCCGTCTTCCATGCGATCGAGATATGCATTCTTCAATTTAGGGAGGAACGTATGGGCAATCAGCTCATTCATTAATAAACCGCCCCCGCCATGATCCAGTAGAATCTTGTCATATTGCATCGCCGGATACCTTTCTGAGACTACGGTTGATTTTCTAAGAATTCAAGGATTGGACAAAAAAGGATAGCTTTGTAAAATATGCCTCCGGCAAAAGCCTTGGGGGCGCATGATGCAGCGGTAAGAGAACATATTCATGAGCCGTCAACTGCTGTGTTGAAGGATCGTCAATTGGTTCCCATTTCAACGATCGCTCTCAGGCAATCCAGCATCTCCTGCGCCAGTTCCTCATCTATCTTATGAATAGCGTAACCCGCATGGCAGATTACATAGTCACCGACGACTGTGTCGTCATCTACCAGGTCGAGGCGGGCTTCCCGCCGCGTACCGCTGATATCGATAATAGCAAGCTTATTCTCATCTATCGAAATTATTTTTCCGGGAAAACCGAGACACATCCTCTATTTTTTCTCCTGTTTCATAACATCAACTTCTTCAGCGTTTCTCTGCACGAAGCCCGATTTGAAAAATTAGGGCGGATGATGTTAGGGATTTTTTTCTTCGGTAAAGTATATGGACTTGCATACTGCGTGTCAAGTCAATATATCTTCCTGCCAATTAAGAATTAAAAGTG
>PLMX01000089.1:0-10344 GCA_003142635.1 Syntrophaceae bacterium
CATGTAGCCGTAACCGCCGTGAAGCTGCAGGCAGTCATAGGCTACGCGGTTTGCCATTTCCGAAATCCAGGCCTTGCCCATGGAAACCCTTTTTACGATATCTTTCTTCGCACAGTAATCCACAAGGAGGGAATCGACGAAAGTCCTTCCGAGTTCGATCTCTGTAGCCATGTCCACAATCTTGAAAGTATTATGCTGAAAAGAACTGATGGGCTTTCCAAAGACGGTTCTCTCCCGGCAATATTTAATGGTCATCTCGAGCATCGCCTCGGCCATGGCCTGGGCCATAATGCACACTACGAGTCTTTCCGCCTGCAGTTTCTGCATCAGGTAATAGAAGCCCTGCCCCTCCTTTCCCAACAGATTGGACGCGGGCACCCGGCAGTCTTCGAAGTTCATCTCTGCCGTGTCCTGGCTGTGAAATCCCATCTTCTTGAGCTTTCTCCCCTTCTGGAAACCAGGGGTTCCGTTTTCTACGCATATGAGGCTCATGCCCTTAAACGGAGGATCAGCATGGGCGTCCGTCTTTGCCACTACGATGACCAAGTCGCAGTGGATGCCGTTGGAAATGAAAGTCTTCGCACCGTTGATCACATATGTGTCGCCGTCCTTCACAGCCGTAGTCCGGACCGCCGCGAGGTCCGAACCTGTGCCCGGTTCAGTCATGCCAATGGCCGTCACAATATCACCGGAAGCGCATCCGGGGAGCCATTTCATCTTCTGTTCTTCATTTCCGAAACTATAGATGTAAGGAACGATGATATCGCTGTGCAGGCCCGCGATGAGTCCATGGCTCCCGATGTAGGCGAGCTCTTCGATGATAATGGCGGAGTATTCGAAGCCGGCACCGGAGCCGCCGTATTTCTCGTCAAGCCACGGGCAGAGAAATCCATTGTCACCCAGCCTGTTCCACATTTCCCTGGGAACAATGCCGTCCTCTTCCCATTTCTCTATGAAGGGAGTCACCTCCTTTGCCAGAAACTTTTTGAATGAATCGCGGAATATCTCATGCTCCTCCCCGAACAAACTCCTGCCCATATACATGCCTCCTCATTTGATTTTTTGGTTTTTTCCAAGGGATGTCGCCAAATCAGAAATAATTCTTCATCCAGACGACAAGTCAGCGTTATTAGAATATCCCGGCACGGAGCCATCTTCCAGCAGCCGAACTCTTTACGAGAACAAGCTAATTCGTAATCGAATGTAGACACGAAGGTTTCATGCATCCGGAATGTAAGTTTTTAATAAGGGTATGTGGTTTCAATGGATACATGAAGGACTACCGACATTGGACAGTTTGAAAAGACGGTAAGTAACATTTACTTACATTGTGTATCTGACTATTATATGACCGGCTGGTTGTCAAGCCTTTTCTAAAATATTTTGCTTCCATAGTGTCTGGCTTGTTTCAGCCCGCCTCGGCGCCTTTATATTTATGCTCTAAAAGAAGGGGACTTCTGATTCAACTTGTGTTACAAGTTGTCGAAATAGTGGGGACTGCTTCCGATAATGATGCCTGAAGAAACGAGGAGAAAAGGAAGATGGAATTAGGAGATATGGTAGTTGTCGATCATCCGAGACATCCCCTCTATGGCTGTGAGGGTAAGATCATCGGGAAGAGGGGCAAGAGGACACCTGATGATGTCTGGATCCTGATCTATATCGTCTCAAAAATGCGTGACTACCTTGTCCCTCAATCGATGCTGCGTCTTATAAGAAATGAAGCGGATCAGACGCGGCTTCAATGACGCGAGCACGCGTCATTCCTGCTCATATTCAAAAGGTCGGAAGACTGACCGCAGAAATCGCGCCGTCTATGCTTCATAATACCGCCGGACGTATTTCTTTCTGACCCCCACCCGCCTGTATCTTTCATCTGGATATCCCAAAGCGATCACGGCATACACTGCCTCGTCATTAGGAATGCCTAAGGACCTCTTGATTCTCTTATCCTGTCTCATCGCCTCCACGGCAAAGCCGATGAGACAGGTACCCAGTCCCATGCTGTGCGCAGCGAGGAGTATGTTCTGTGTGGCAAGAAGGGCGTCTTCCACGGGACAGGATGCTCCCGGCCTTGATCCTACAACTATCGCAGCCATCGCCCCGTGAAGCAATCTGTCAATCCCGGAGGTCTTCCAATCGGCGAGCGCCTGCACGACGGAATCGTGATATTCGCGGTAGTATTCATCAAGCTCCGGCCTGCCGATCAGCTTCATAAACCCGCGGAGGCAGCTATTTTCGGATACGCGGTTGACCTTCCTAAAAAAGGCGGCGACGCATTCTGCCAGATCTATAACGCCTTTCCGCGTGGAGAGCACCGTGAACGTCCATGACTGGTTGTTTGTACCCGAAGGGGCCATAATGCCGATCTTGATGAGATCGTCGAGAATGGCGCGATCAACAACTCTGTCCGTGTAATTGCGACACGAACGGCGCGAACCCATGAGCCTCACGAGCTGCGCCGTATCATATTCCCCAAAGGGGAGCCACGCGTCTTCCTGTGCAAAAGTACTGAACCGTGAAGACTCCTTATCGACTGAGTTCACCGTAACGGCATCTACAGGACATACAATGGCACAATGTCCGCAGTGAATTGATCTGTCACCGGTAACGACCGCCTTTTTGTCCTGCATGGAAATGGTTCTGCGCGGACAAACCTTTACACATAAACCACACCCGATACACTTTTCGCTGTCGATGACGGTCGTAACAATTCTGTCCATCCTGTTCTCCTGTATAAAGATTCCGGGATTGAAGGACTCAAAGGTTTCCCGCCATCGCGAGCTTCCCCGGCTCCATGGCCTCTCGAATTCCCAAGAGGCCGACAATTCTTTCGGAGACAATCTCTTCTTTAGAACTTGACCTGAGGGGCCGTCTTGGCCTGTGCCGGCGCCTCAAAAAAGGCGGCGCTGTGGAAGCCGAACATTCCTGCAAATAGATTTCCCGGGAAGCTTCTGATTGCGACGTTGTAAGTTTTCACCGCGTCATTGTATCGCTTTCTTTCCACGGCAATCCTGTTTTCCGTGCCCGCAAGCTCATCCTGGAGATGCATAAAATTCTGGTTGGACTTGAGATCAGGATAACGTTCGACCACAACCATCAGTCTGCTGAGGGCGCCGGTCAATTCGTTATTGGCGCTGATCTTGTCCGGCACGTTCACCGCGCCGCCCACCTTGGCCCTCGCATTGGTAACTTCGACGAGGACATCTTTTTCCTGCTTGGCGTACCCTTTTACCGTTTCCACGAGGTTGGGTATCAGGTCGTACCGCCGCTGCAACTGATTTTCCACCTGCGCCCAGGAAGCTTTTACAGTCTCATCCAGAGAAACGAAAGAGTTGTAATTGGAGTATAGAAAAAGCACAAGGACAAGGACAATTACCCCTGCAATAATGAGGAATTTTTTTCCGCTGGTCATGTGGCACCTCCCTATATATTCTGCAATTTTTTAAGAATCACATTCACTGCATCTTGCGGCCTGAAGCGTCTTCATACACTCATGCCGTCAACGATGGTGGATAGTTTCTCAATTTCTTTTACGTAATCTTTAAACACGTCCTGAATCTCGGATGCGCCAATACGGTCAATGTCTTCTTTGATATCTGCGCATTTCAGAAAGATTGCAGGATCGACGGAATATCCCCCGGCGACGGCATTGATTATGTCCCTCCGCGCCTGTGGTATATCAATTCCCTTGATGTACAGGAGGGCTCTGAATATGGAGATGAATGCCGTGAAGGAGGCTTTGATCAGTTCGCGCATCTGCCGCGCGCGTCCTTCCGCTTCGAGGAAACCTCTCCTCAAATGAACCAGCTTCCCCTTGAATTCCCTTTCAGACTGCAGGCGGAGATGGGCCGGCTCGAAGGACAGCCCGCCTAAGACATCCTCACCGCTTACTGTGACATAATGTTTCTTCATAGAGAGGAACTCAATGGGATATGTGTCACGGGAAGACAATATTTCCGCCTTCGTCATGAAGAGGGGAGTTGCCGCCTTCCGCTTCCGCCAACGCGCAACAGCGCTGAAGGCCTTATCCAGATTATCGATCCCTCCTTCGGAGAGGACGATGAGAAAATTGAGATCTGATTTTCCGGGGACATAATGGCCGCTCGCCCCGCTTCCATAGAGAATAATGGAAATGAGGTCACTGCCGAAAACATTCTTGAAGTCGTCCGTGAACTCCTCAAAAATCTCCTCCGGATTCTTCGATACCTTTGCCATGTCGATCACCTCTCGTCAGAAATCGCCACCCGCTCCGCCGCCTCCGCTTTCACCGCCGCCGAAGCCGCCGAAGCCGCCGCCGCCAAAACTCCCAAATCCTCCGCCGCCACCGCCTCCTCCTCTGCCGGTAAATGCAAAGAGCAGCAGCCAGGGGAGCAGGGCCCTTCCCTGCCTCGTTCCCAGGAGAGCAACCACTATCAGGACAAGGATAATAAGCGGCAATACACCGCCTCTCCTTTCGACTTTTTTCTCACTCGGCTGCGCGACGGGTACACCGCCCGTGATGGATACATTCGCGGCTTTCGCCACAACAGAAGCCACGGCGATTACGGTATTGGAAAGTCCCTGCCCGAAGTCTCCTTTCCTGAAATAAGGAATCGCGTATCTGTCACGAATTTCACCGACAAGCCCGTCGGGAAGGATGCCTTCAACCCCGTATCCGGTTTCAATCCTGAATTTCCGCTCCTTCACGGTGAGGAAAATCAAAACTCCCTTGTCTTCGCCTTTCTTGCCTATGCCCCAGGCCTTGTACAGGCTGTTGACATAACCGTTCAGTTCGTTGTCCCCGATGGTTTCCACAGTGACAACGACAATGGCAGTCCCTGTTTTTTCGAGGACCTCGCGGGCGAGCGACTCCATGCGGTTTTTATATTCCGGCGGGATCACGCGGGCAAAATCATTGACTGCGCCTATCGGTTTAGGAAAATTGTCTGCGGCCCATGATGCGGCGCCCCCCGAAAGAAGTGCGATCATGCCAAGCGCGAGGATAATTTTCCCGGCTCGTACGGAGTGAGACCGGTTGGCGGTAATTTTGGGATTAGACGTATGGGTACCTACTATTTAGAGTTCCTGTAAAGAGAGTTTTTCATAATGTAATGCCGGACCGACTCAGGGACGAGGTATTTGACGGATCTCCCCTCTCTTGCCCTTTGCCTGATATCGCTCGCCGAGATGTCAAGGAAGGTAACGCCCCTGAAATAAATGACGTGCCCCGTAGGACCCCTGAGACCCTTCACGCTGTCGTCGTACTTGAATTGGGAAGCAAAATCGGCGGGAAGGATTCCATCCAGACCCCTTTCTTCGTAACCGGGTCTTGTCATAACGACAAAATTACATAAGAGCAGCAGCCTCTGCCAGTCTTTCCAGCTATGTATGGCGTGAAAGGCATCCTGCCCGAGGATGAAATATAAATCCAGATCCTCCATGTATTTTTTGAGGATGTAATCAACGGTTTCCACCGAGTAAGACTTCTCTTCACGCTGCTTCTCCACATCGGAGAATGTGAATACCGGGTTACCTTCGATAGCCAGCTTGATCATCTGCTCCCGGTGATGAAATGACGTGATATCGCCGTCTATCTTGTGCGGCGGTTTTGCAGCGGGAACAAATATGATCCTGTTCAGATCAAAAATTTCGAGCACTTCCTCGGCGCATCTGAGATGGCCATTGTGTATCGGATCGAATGTGCCTCCCAATAATCCCCATTTCATGTTCTCACCTGTCCATTCCCGTAGATAATAAATTTTGTTGTCGTCAGCTCTTCGAGTCCCATGGGACCGAAGGCATGAAGCTTTGTCGTGCTGATCCCTATTTCTGCGCCGAGGCCTAGCTCAAACCCATCGCTGAAGCGGGTGGACGCATTGACGAGGACAGTGGACGAGTTGACTTCATTTAAAAAGCGCTGCGCGTTTTGATAATTGTTCGTGATAACCGACTCCGTGTGCAGAGAACCGTATTTTTCGATATGGGCGACAGCCTCGTCAAGGTCATCAACGACGCGCACGGATAAAATGAGGTCGAGATATTCCTGGTACCAATCCGCCTCCTTTGCCTGCTCGATATCCGCGAGGATCCGTCTTGTCCTGTCACAGCCCCGCAGGACAACGCCCGCTTTCTTGAGATGACGGGCAACAAGCGGCAAAAATTCGCCCGCAATATCCTGGTGGACGAGCAGGGTCTCCATGGCATTGCAGACTCCCGGACGCTGGGTCTTTGCATTCATGCAAATATCCACGGCCATCTCAAAATCAGCGCCGGCGTCCACGAATATGTGGCAGACCCCTTTGTAATGTTTGATGACAGGAATCTTCGATTCACTGACAACAGCCCTGATCAGGTCTTCGCCCCCTCTCGGAATGATCACGTCTATATATTCTTCAAGCTGCAGCATCTCACGGACCGCTTCCCTCTCGATCATGGGAATTACCTGAATGGCCCCTGCGGGAATGGCATGCTTAGCCAGGACGCTCTGCAGTATCTTGGCAATGGCGATATTCGAGTTTATCGCCTCAGACCCTCCGCGCAGGATGACGGCATTGCCCGATTTGAGACAGAGCGCGGCTGCGTCCGCAGTTACGTTGGGGCGGGACTCATAGATGATGCCGATTACACCGAGAGGGATTCTCATGCGGCCGACGAGAAGGCCGTTCGGTCTTCGCCACATGGATGTTACTTTTCCTATCGGGTCGGGAAGGCAGGCCACTTCCGTGAGACCCTTTGCAATACCTTCAATTGTACTTTCGTTCAACGCGAGCCTGTCCATCATGACGGCGGAAAGGCCTATCTGTGCGGCTTTTTCGAGGTCCTTGGCATTTTCCTTCATGAGCAGGCCGGTTTTACTGATAAGCGCCTCGGCCATGTCGGAAAGAGCTCTGTCTTTCACGTCCGACGGCAGGCGGGCAAGCGACACGGCCGCTTTTTTTGCATTTTTTGCTATTTCCACCACACGGGCTTTGATATCCATACAAATATTTTTCCTGGCCGTCGGCACATATTTTTCTGGGGATGCATCCAACAATAGACGTTGACAAAACAGTCAGAGTTTATGTATTAACCGCCATCAAATTGAGCAAGCGGGTAAATCCCTCTCAGATGCGTTACTCTACCGAACGGCCGGGATACTTGTCAAGGTCATTTGTTGTCGCAATCCCCGGTGATTCTCGGCATATCTGTAAGACATTTTACCCAGGGCTGCAATATTTCAAAGTCATCAACGGTTAATAGCAATGAACGATGTCTGTATAAGAGCGGGCAAGCGGGCCTATGAAATCATCCTGGACGGCGGTTTTGATTTCGACCGCGTTACGACCTATTTCGCCCCGGCGACTGGTCCCCGGTGGCTGGTGGCAAGCGGCTTCGACCTGACTCTCCTGACGAACGGCCTCCTCGGATGCGCAAAGGCGACGCACCTCGTCGGTTCATCGGCAGGGGCATTGCGGTTTGCCGCCTGGCTACAACCTGAGCCGGAAAAGAGCTACCGCACTCTCATGGAATCCTATATCACTACAACTTACACGAGAACCGATACGCCGGCCACTGTTCAGGCATCCCTGATAGGCATTGTAAACTCATACATCGAAGACGACGCCCTGCCCTTTGCACTGGCCAATAAAAAGTACCGTTTTGCGATCATCACTGCCCGCGCAAAGAACCTTGTGGCCTCTGAATCGAAGTGGGTGCAGCAGTTCGGCCTCGGTATAGGCTTTCTCCTCAATGCCATTAAGAGATCATACATCCATTATTTTGCCGAGCGGGTTGTATTCTATAACGGGCCGAAGCCGCCGCCTTTTTGCCTAAGGCCCGGTTTCCGCGGACGGTTCATTCCGCTAAACCAGGTCAATTTCAAGTATGCCCTGGTGGCCTCAGGCGCGATTCCTCTGCTTGTTGCCGGCGTCAGAAACATCTACGGGGCGCCTTTGGGAGTGTACCGTGACGGCGGTCTCATCGATTATCATCTCACCCACAACTATGCAGCGACAAATGATGACATCGTGCTGTTCTTCAATCATCAGGAAAGAATTATACCGGGATGGCTGGATAAAAAACTGTCCTACCGCCTCCCGCGGGCGGATGATCTTGATAATGTCCTGATGATTCATCCCTCCCCAGGCTTTGTTGCGGAGCTCCCCGGGGGCAAAATACCCGACCGGGACGACTTCGCAATCTACATCGACAACCCGTCTGCCAGGATCAGAAACTGGTGGAGTGCGGTGGACCGCGCGCAACCTCTCGGAGAAGAATTCCTGGAACTTATAGAAAGCGGAAAAATCAGGAACGTCGTGGAAAAGATAGAAATTCAGTGAGGCATGACGGAAGTGGACGCTGAAGCTATCTTGCAGCTGCGCATTGACCGGCTGAAGGGAATCCTGAAGAGCTGCACACTGTGTCCCAGAAAATGCGGCGTAGACAGGACAAGGCGTGAATTAGGATTTTGCAGTCTCGCAGACGACGTCGCCGTAAGCCACGCCCTGCCCCATTATGGCGAGGAGCCCCCCATCTCGGGTACGCGTGGCGCCGGAACAATCTTCCTTTCTTCCTGCAATCTCAAATGTATCTACTGCCAGAATTATCAGATAAGCCATGAGGCATCCGGGGAGCGCACGGACGCTCACAGACTCTCCGCAATCATGCTCGCTCTTGAGAAGACGAACTGCCATAACATCGAACCCGTTACACCCACTCCCCAGATACCGCAGGTCATGGAGGCCCTTTTCATCGCCCGCCAAAGAGGTTTGCGTCTTCCCCTCGTATACAATTCCGGCGGTTATGAGAACCCGGAAGTTCTGGAAATCCTAAGAGGCATGGTGGATATCTATCTGCCGGATTTTAAATACGGCACGGAGAATGACGCCCTTGTCCTTTCCGGGGTAAAAGATTACGCAGCGCATGCCGTACCTTCCATCAAAGAAATGGCGCGTCAGGTCGGAGAGGAACTCGCACTGGCGGATGGTGTGGCAAAGAGAGGCTTGCTCATCCGCCATCTCGTCATCCCCGGGTTCATATCGAACAGCCTGGAAGTCCTCGGCTTAATCAAAAAGCACATATCCGTTTCCGTACCGCTGAGCATCATGTCCCAGTATACGCCCATGCCTTCTGTTAAGAATCATCCCCGTTTGGGGCGAAGGGTTACGCGCAACGAATATGAGCTTGTCATAAATTGCGCCCTCGATATGGGTTTTGAAACCATCTTCACCCAGGATGTTGACGACAAGGCGCTGATTCCGGATTTCAGAAAAGAAGCTCCGTTTGAATGGTCATAGGTCGAAGCATCCTAAGATTTGTCCCCTTTGTTTCGGGTAGCCATCCTTCCTTTGCGCCGGCAAAGCAGATTCGCCCTTGAACCTTCAGTGACAAAGCTTGACATTAATAACGAACCACGTTATTATCATATCATGATAAAGAGCTTCCGAGGCAAGGATGCCGAAGGTATTTTCCTTCGCCGGTTCTCATCCAGGATTCCCCCTGACTTGCAACGCATTGCCTTGAGGAAGCTTATGCTTCTTGATGCAGTGGAAAAACTCGATGATCTTCGCATTCCTCCCGGAAACCGTTTGGAGAAGTTATCGCACAGCAGGCGAGGTCGTCATAGCATTCGGATAAACGACCAATGGAGGATATGTTTCAGATGGCAGAAAGGGGACGCCTTCGAAGTAGAGATTGTAGATTATCATTAGGAGTCAATCATGAAAAACAACAAAATCCCACCTATGCATCCCGGGGAAATTCTTCTTGAAGAATTCCTGAAGCCGTTAAAGGTCAGTCAGTACAAATTAGCCAAGGACATCAGCGTGCCGGCTCGCCGCATCAATGAAATCGTCCATGGCAAGCGCTCCATAACGGCAGATACGGCGCTCAGGCTATCCAGATACTTCGGCCTTTCGGACCGTTTCTGGTTGAATTTGCAGGGACGCTACGACCTCGAATTGGAAAAGGATAAACTTAACGGCCGCATTGAGAAGGAAGTAAAAGTGCTCGCGTTGCAGGGTTCGTAGAGACACCCAATGTTTGATTTTTCCGGATTCGGCAAGATTCTGATCGTTATCGGCTTGGTCATCGCCGGCATGGGATTACTGCTCCTCTTAGGAGGAAAGATACCGTGGTTCGGGAAACTTCCCGGTGACTTCTTTTACAGAGGCAGGAATTTCACCTTCTATTTTCCACTCGCCACGTGCATAGTCATCAGTATCATCCTCACGCTCATCATGATGTTCATCAACAGAAAATAATCTCCTCTATTCTTGATATCACCGCCGAGCCGAAGCCACCCGGATGAACCCGGGCGGCTTCGGTACGGGTCTTTCCAGGATCACACGATTATTAAACATCAAAGTGATCCTCCCCCAGCAG
>PLMX01000089.1:10395-11428 GCA_003142635.1 Syntrophaceae bacterium
TGTTTTATGTGGCTCAATAAAGATAGAACTCATATGGATGCGGCCTGAGACGCAATCCGTCTACTTCTCTTGCTCTCTTATAGTCAATCCAGACGTCAATTACATCTTGTGTAAAAACATCGCCTTTGAGAAGAAACTTATAATCCTTCTCGAGGGCGGCGATGGATTCTTCCAAAGAGCCCGGAACAGTGGGAACCTTCGCTGCTTCTTTCGCGCTCAACTCAAAAATGTCCTTCTCCAGAGGTTCACCCGGATCTGTTTTATTCTGTATTCCATCGATACCGGCCATAAGCATGGCGGCAAAAGACAAATATGGATTACAAGAAGTATCCGGCGGCCTGAACTCAATGCGTTTTGTTTTGGGATTCTCACTATAAACCGGAATTCTCACTGCAGCAGAGCGATTTCTCTGCGAATAGGCTAAATTAACCGGCGCCTCATATCCCGGCACTAACCGTTTATATGAGTTTGTCGTAGGGGCGCAGAAAGCCATAAGCGCAGATGCATGTTTCAATAGTCCTCCAATGTAGTATTTGGCGGTCTGGGAGATAAGTGAATATCCCCTGGGGTCAAAAAAGATATTCTTCCCTCCCTTCCAGAGAGATTGGTGCGTATGCATACCTGAGCCGTTATCGCCGAAGAGCGGCTTAGGCATGAAGGTAGCTACCATATTGTGCTTCTTGGATATATTTTTGACGATATATTTATATATCAGGCAGCTATCCGCCATTTTTACCAAGGAACCATACCTCATATCTATCTCGCACTGACCGGCAGTGGCAACCTCATGGTGGTGCACCTCCACGTCGATGCCTGCCTTAATCATCGCCAGCATCATCTCACTTCTTAAATCCTGTATGGAATCATGCGGAGGAACAGGAAAATACCCTTCTTTATAACGTGGCTTGTATCCTAAATTCGGCTTTTCATCTTTTCCTGAATTCCATGCCCCTTCCACGGAGTCAATAAAGTAATAGCCCGCATTTGCTGTCTGGTCAAACCGGATGTCATCAAAAGTGATCCTCCCCCAGCA